>JAYTXV010000187.1:0-3277 GCA_043742805.1 Caulobacteraceae bacterium
GCAGCACCAGTTCGAGGACACCTATTGGGCCCGGGACGGCGACTGGGAATTCCACGAGGCGGCCTTCCGCAGCAGTTCGCATTATGACCTGCCCGCGCCCCTGCGCTGGATCACAGCCAATATCGGCATCCACCACATCCATCACCTCAGCAGCAAGATCCCCTACTATCGGCTGGGCCAGGTCATGCGCGACGAACCGGCGCTGAAGAACGCCGGGCGGCTGACCTTCTGGCAGAGCCTGAACTGCATCGGACTGGCCCTCTGGGATGACACCAGCCGGCGGCTGATTTCCTTTCGGCAACTGCGCCAAGACGCGCTTATGATGCCAGGGGCCTAGAGCCCGACGCCTCTAGACGGAACAGACCTTGAGGCAGAGTCGGGCTCTACACTTTTGAATCTAGCAGAATCGGGAGCGGGTCCATGATCGCCATCCTGACCACCACCGACCCCGTCAAGCTCTCGGCCGCGCGCGCGCTGCTTAACCAGGCGGAGGTGGAGTCGGAGGTGTTCGACAGCGCCGCGGGCGGGCTTTGGCGCTCGATCATTCCGCAGCGCCTGATGATCGATGACGAAGACGCCGCCCGCGCCCGCTGGGCCCTGAGGGGCGCCGGGTTCGTGGAGGCGGCCGATGGCGATTGGGACCTGGGCTTGCAGCCGAGCGCCGACCCAACCACAACGACAGGCTGAGCCACATGGATCTCTGGGCTGATTTTCTGACCAACCAAGGCAAGGTGATCCACAAGTGGGAGCACTATTTCCCGATCTATGAACGGCACTTTTCCCCGTGGCGGGGCCGCACCCTAACCTTTCTGGAGATCGGCGTGGCCCGGGGCGGGTCGCTGCAGATGTGGCGACGCTATTTCGGCCCCCTGGCCCGCATCGTCGGGATCGACATCGATCCGCGCTGCAAGGCCCACGAACAAGACGGTGTCTTTGTGCGTATCGGCGACCAATCCGACCCGGCGTTCCTGGCCTCGGTGATCGAAGAGTTCGGGGTTCCCGACGTGGTCCTGGACGACGGCAGCCATGAGGCGCCCCACATCCAGGCCACCTTCGAGCATATCTATCCGCAACTCCCCAAGAACGGCGTCTATATGGTCGAAGATCTGCATTGCGCCTACTGGCCCAAGTTCGGAGGCTCCCTCGACGGCCCGGGGACGTTCATCAACATCGCCAAGGGCCTGATCGACAAGCTCAACGCCGACCATACCGAGGGCGCGATCGAGCCGGACGCCTTCACCCGCGAGACCTTCTCCATAGGCTTCTACGACAGCATCGTGGTGCTGGAGAAAGGCCAAATCTGGCGAAAGCAGGCGCCAGCCATCGGCAAACAGCCGGGCGGCCTAGCGACCATCTTCAAATAACGCCCCCTTATTTGATCGCGGCCAGCCGGCTGAGCTGTGTCCGGAGTTGTCCGTGCAGCGAGTCAAACAGCGCCTGTTGCTGGCGGGTCGGAAGGGTGTCGGCGTCCTCCAGAGTCTCCGCGAAGCTGGCGTATTGTTCGTTGAGCATGCCGGGAAACGCGAGGTTGGCCTCCGAGCCGTTCATGTTCACCTGCATCAGCTGTTGCTCGACGGCGGCAAGGCGGCCATCGAGTCCGTCGCCCGTCTTCCCCGCGCCCTTGAGCGCCTTGCGACGGTCGCGGATACTGTTCACCGCCCGGTGGAGAGCGTCGATATCGGCGCGCACGGCGACGGCCATGACCGTCTTGGTAGCGATGGCCGGACCGCTGGCGGCAACCCTGGGATCGGCGAAGACGGTGATTGGGGCGGTCCGGCTCTGGCCGCCGGCGGTCAGGCGCACGGTATAGGTTCCCGGCGCGACGATCGAACCGCGCGGGGCCTGATCGGAGTAGACAGCGCCCGGAATCTGCACCGGATCATCCATGCGCAAGTCCCAGACCAGCCGGTTCATGCCGGCCTTGGCGGGGATCAGGTCGCTGGACATGATCTGGTCGGGCCATTCCTGAGGCTGGACCAGCTGGGCGGTCTTGGCGCTGGACATGTGGCGCAGGGCCCTGCCATCAGCGTCCAGGATATCGATCGTCACCTCGCCCTTGGGTGTGTCCTTCAGCACATAGTCGATCAGCGCGCCGGCCGGCGGATTCTGGCCGACCGGGTGACGGCTGTCGACCTGTTCGGGATAGAACAGCCGCACGGCCCGCTGGGGGGTGTAGAGGTTGATGTCGGCCATGCCGGCGGCGGCTTGGCGCAACGGCGTAAGGTCATCAAGGATCCAGAAGGCCCGGCCGTGGGTCGCGGCCACCAGGTCATCGCCCTTGATGGTCAGATCGTGGACCGGGCTGACGGGCAGGTTGAATTGCAGCGACCGCCAGCTCGCCCCGTCGTCGAACGAAACAAAAACCCCCAGTTCCGTGCCCGCGTAGAGCAGGCCGGGCCTTGCAGGGTCTTCGCGCACCACATGCACCACCGCGCCCATCGGCAGACCCGCGGCGATCGATATCCAAGTCTTGCCGTCATCGGCGGTCTTCCAGGCATAGGGGGCGATATCGTCCAGCCGGTGACGATCAACGGCGACGTAGGCGCCCGCCGGGTTATGCGGCGAGGGGTCGATCAGGCTGATGGTGCTCCAATCGGGCAGGCCGGGCGGCGTCACTGCCTTCCAGTGGACGCCGCCGTCGGTGGTCAGCTGGACGAGGCCGTCATCGGTCCCGACCCACAGCTTGCCCTTGGCCAGCGGCGACTCGGCCAAGGCGAAGATGGTGTCGTAATATTCGACGCTGGTGATGTCCTTGGTCAGCGGCCCGCCGCTGGCGGTCTGTTTGGTCTTGTCGTTGCGGGTCAGGTCGGGGCTGATGATTGTCCAGCTCATGCCGTGATCAAGGCTTTTCCAAACCGCTTCGGAGGCCGCGTAGAGCACGTCGGGATCATGCGGCGACAGCATCAGCGGCGAGGTCCAGTTGAATCTGTGCGTCAGCTCGCTGGCCGGGTGGCCGGAATTATCGCTCGGATCGGGACTGATGTTCTGGACTTGCATGGCGCGGCGATCGAAGCGGCCGAACTGGTTCTCGGCGTCGCTGTAGATGACCTGGGCGTCGCGCGGATCGGGGATCACGAAGCCGGATTCGCCGCCGCCGGCCGGATACCAGCTACGCGGGCCGATCACCCCGTCGTCGTCGAAACTCGCGACGGTCAGGTTGGAGTTGTCCTGTTGGGCCCCATAGACCCAGTAGGGCCAGCGGCTGTCGGTGGCGACATGGTAGAATTGGGCGGTCGGCTGGTTGTCCTGGGTCGACCAGGTCTTGCCGCCGTCGAGA
>JAYTXV010000188.1:0-3271 GCA_043742805.1 Caulobacteraceae bacterium
CTGGTGAGCGGTTGGTCGACCTTAGCTATCTGACCAGGGGCCTTGCATGGAAAGCCGACTATGTGGCGCTGTTCGACGAGGCCGCCGGCAAATTGGATCTGCAAGGCTGGATCACCCTGACCAACACCTCCGGCACCGGTTTCGCCGACGCCGACACTCAACTGGTTGCCGGGCAGGTCACGGCCGACAACGGTGATTCTGCCGCCCAGCCCGACGATGCGCCGCCCACCGGCATCGCCGGCGTGCGGGGCGCCGGGGCGGAGGCCAACACCGGCCCGGGCCAGGCCCTGGGCGAGGTCTATATCTACAGCCTGCCCGAGCGCACGACGATCGCCCAGAACCAGACCAAGCAGGTCAGTTTTCTCGACGCCAAAAGCGTGGCGGCCCACAAGGTCTATCAATGGATCAGCGACGGATTCCAGAGCCAGGACAATCCCTCCAGCGCCTCGGTGGCCGTGGACTTTTCCAGCGGCGCATCCGGCGGCCTGGGTTCGGGGCTGCCGGCGGGTACGATCCGCATTTATCAGCGTGATACGAAGGGCGAGGCGAAGTTCGTCGGCGAGAACGCCATCGGCCACACGCCGCAGGGCAGCGAACTGGCGGTAAAGATCGGCGACGCATTCGACGTCACCGTACAGCCGACGCTGGTCTCGAACCAGGCGGTGGGCAAGCAGCGAGCCCGATATGCGATGACCTATCTGCTGCGCAACGCCAAGACCACGCCGGTGACCGTCGAACTGCGCCAGGGCGGCCTGTGGCGCCAGACCAAGGTGATATCCGAAAGCCTGGCCGGCCGCGCGATCGACGCCTATACGCGCGGATGGTCGGTTAAGGTGCCGGCCGCCGGCCAGGTCACGCTGTCCGCCCAGCTCGAAACCTGGTGGTAGGTGTCCTCGATCGGTTCACTTGGAGCGCTTCTACTCCTGGTCGCGACGCCGGCGCTGGCCAACACCGTGGTGTCGGCGAAGCCCGAGGCGGTGGCGGTGGTGATCTATCGCGATGGTCCGGCCAGGGCGTTCGACTTCGCCAGGCCCGGCGGCGAGGACACGCGCGGCCTGGCGCTGATCGTCGAAACCCGTTCCGTGGACCTGCCTGCCGGCCGGTCGCGTATTCGCTTCGAAGGCGTGGCCGACGGGATCATCCCGCAGAGCGCGGCGGTGCAGGGCCTGCCCGGCAGGATCGCCGAGCGCAACTTCGACTATGACCTGCTGAGCCCCGGATCGCTTCTCGCCCATTCGATCGGCCAGACCGTTAGGCTGGTGCGCACCGACGCCAAGACCGGCCGCGAACACCAGGAGGCGGCGACCTTGGTGTCCGGTCCCGACGGCGTGATGCTGAAGGTCGGCGGACACATCGAGGCGCTGAACTGCGGCGGCGAGACCGAGCGGCTGGTGTTCGATCACGCGCCGTCGGGCCTCTCCGACAAGCCGACCCTGTCTGTGCTGGCCGACGCGCCACGGGCCGGACGCTTCCAGGTGCGCGTCAGTTACCTGACCGTGCGGCTAAACTGGGCGGCGGATTATGTCGCCAGGATCAATCCCGACGGTCGCACGCTGGCCCTGACCGGCTGGCTGACCCTGGCCAATCGCGGCGCGACCGGCTTCGCCGACGCTCCGACTGAAGTGGTGGCTGGCCATCTGGCGCGTCAGCCGGTCGATCTGCCAAGCATCGCGGCCAAGCCGGTGCAACCCGAATGCTGGCCGGACGAGACCACGCATGGCGGCTGGCCCGCCCCGCCGTCGCCGATGCTGCTGGAGCCGCGTGTCCCAGGGGTGCGGATGGCGTCCCCCATGGTCATGCGGACGATGATGGTCACCGCTGAAAAACGCGTCTCGCAGAGCCAGCTTGGCGATTACAAACTTTATACCCTGGCCGAACCCACCACCGTCGCCGCCCGCCAGACCAAGCAGGTGATGTTCCTCGACCAGCCGGCGGTGCGGTTCGAAACCGTCTACACCCACGCCGTCAGCGGATACGGGTCCGCCTCAGGTCCGCCCGAGGCCGCGGCCGTGGTGCTGCGCCTGGAGAACAAGTCCGATCACGGCCTGGGCCAGCCCCTGCCGGCCGGGAATATCAGCCTGCGTCTGCGTCACGCCGGACGCGAACTGTTCGCGGGCGAACACCCGCTGGCCCGGGACGTGCCGGTAGACGAACCCTTCGAGATCGACGGGGGCGCCGCATCGGACGTCTCGATCACCGAGCGCAAGACATCAGACACCGGACATAGCGCGGCCTTCGAGCTGTTCGCCACCAATGCCAAAAGGACTGCGGTGACCGTGGAAATTCGGCACCAGCGGGGCTATCGGGCCGGTTTCGAGGTCGCCGCGGAATCTGCGCCGCATGGTCTTACAGCCGGTGATCCCGTCTGGCGCCTCGCCATCCCGGCGGGGGAGTCTCGCCAATTGACCTACACGGTATCCTACACCCAGCCCTGATCCTGACCGCTGTTCAGAACGGGAAGAAGTTGCGTTTCCGGCTATAGGACAGGTAACCGATGTTGGCGCCCAGGCGGAAGCCGACGCCGGCGCGGATTGGGGCCAGGGTGATGTTGTCGGCCCGCTGATAATTCACCCCCAGGCCAGCGATGAAATAGGCCGAGCCATCGACGCCGGGAAACCGGCGGAAAATGGCGTCGGGATATTGCAGATTATAGCACAGCACGAATACCCGGCTGCCATTGCCGCCGGCGTCGAAACCGACCGACGGACCCTGCCAATAGACGGTCATGGCCGGTCGACCCTTCATGTAGAGCAGGCCCTTGCCGTAGCGCAGCCCGGCCACGAAGGCCACCGAGCCCTCTTCACCGGCAATATAGGCGGTGGGCCGGCCCTCTTCCTTGAAGGTCTTCTCGATGATGCCGCCGGCCGTTTCGGCGGTGACACCCATGAAGTCGGAAGCCCGGTGGACCAGTTCGTCCTCGTCATAGGTCGACGCCGCGTTGATCGACGCGGGCGGTGGCGGCGGAGGCGATTGCGCACCCGTCGGCTGCTGGGCAAATGTCGGCCCGGCGGTCAGCGCGGCCAGACTGACGAGCATGAGAAAGCGACGGTTCATGACGAGGCTCCGAAAAGCTTCTCTTTAAAGCGCCGAGCCTTAACGGCGGCTGAATTGCCGCCCGGCCCCTGAACCATGCTAGAGGCCCGGGATGACGACTCCTCTCGACCATATCCGCAATTTTTCCATCGTCGCCCACATCGACCACGGCAAATCCACCCTGTCCGATCGCCTGATCCAGGAGACCGGTGGCCTGACCGCGCGGGAGATGAAGGAA
>JAYTXV010000189.1:0-1778 GCA_043742805.1 Caulobacteraceae bacterium
TCTTGGCGACCAGGGTGACGACGGCGAGCCCGGCCAGAAGCGAAGCCGCCGCGAAAGCGCCGACAAAATCATAGTCGTTGTAGAGCGCCTCGACATGTAGGGGCAGGGTGTTGGTGAGACCCCGGATGTGACCCGAGAGCACCGACACCGCACCGAACTCACCCATCGCGCGGGCGTTGCAGAGCAGCACCCCATGCAAAAGGGCCCAGCGAATATTGGGCAGAGTCACGCGGCGAAACACCGTCCAGCCGCCGGCGCCCAGGGTGGTGGCCGCCAGTTCCTCGTCGACGCCCTGTTCGGTCATCAACGGAATCAGCTCCCTGGCGATCAGGGGCACGGTGACGATAATCGTGCCCAGCACGATGCCCGGCAGGGCGAAGATGACCTTGATCCCGGCGACGTCCAGATCATGGCCGAACCATCCCCGGGCCCCGAACAGCAGCACCCACACCAAGCCCGATACCACCGGCGACATCGAGAGCGGTAGGTCGATTACGGTCAGCAGCAGAGCCTTACCCTGGAACTCGAACTTGGCGATCGACCAGGCGGCCGCCAGACCGAACGCGCAATTGAGCGGCACGGCGATTGCCGCGACCAGCAGGGTCAGGCGGATGGCCGCCAGCGCGTCGGGCTCCTTGAAGGACGCCAGAAACGCCTCCAAACCCTTGGAAAAAGCCTCCACAAGCACCGTGGCCAGGGGGGCGCCGATGATCAAGCCCAACCAGGCCAGCGCCACGACCAGCAGCAGTATGGGGACCGGTCCATCGACGCGGCGCGCCGGAAGGGTGCGGGGGATCATCGAGAGCCCTTCCGCGACAGCGTTACCTGGACGCCGTTAACGGCGATCAGCACCACCAGCGAGACCAACAACATGGCCAGCCCCACCGAGGCTGCGCCGGCGTAGTCGTACTGTTCCAGGCGGGTGACAATGACCAGGGGCGCGATCTCCGAAACGCCAGGCATGTTGCCCGCGATGAAGATCACCGAGCCGTATTCGCCGGCGCCCCGGGCGAAGGCCAGGGCGAAACCGGTGAGGAGAGCCGGCGCCAACGCCGGTAGGATCACGCGGGTAAAGGTCTGGATCGATCCGGCCCCCAGGGTATGGGAGGCCTCCTCAAGGCTGGCGTCGAGATCCTCGAGCACCGGCTGAAGCGCCCGGACCACGAACGGCAGTCCTACCGCCAGCAGGGCCACAAAGACGCCGACCGGCGTAAACGCCACCTTCAACCCCAGCGGCTCAAGCAGCGACCCTAGCCAGCCGTTGGGGCCATAGAGCGTGGCGAGGGCGATGCCCGCCACGGCGGTGGGCAAGGCGAAAGGCAGATCGACCAGGGCGTCGACCACCCGGCGGCCGGGAAATTCATATCGGCAAAGCACCCACGCCACCAGCAGACCCACCAGCACATTGATCACCGCCGCGGCCGTCGCCGCCGCGAAGCTGAGGCGCAGGGACGCGAGGGTGCGGGGCTGGAGAATCGCTTCCACAAACCCGTCCAGACCGTGCTCCCAAGGCCGGGCCACAAGGGCGGCAAGGGGAAGCAAGATGATCAGGCCCACATAAACCAGGGTGAAACCGAATGCTCCGGCGAAGCCCGGCAAGGCGCTGTGGTCGCGCCAAGGCCGGCGCGCCGGCCGCAACGCCGGGCTTGGCGCGAATGCCGGTAAGGTTGTGTCGAGAGCGACCACGTCAGGCTGGCTGGTAGATCTTGTCGAAGCTTCCGCCGTCGGCGAAATGCTTGGCCTGAGCTTTCTGCCAACCGCCGAACTTGGCGATGGTG
>JAYTXV010000190.1:0-4231 GCA_043742805.1 Caulobacteraceae bacterium
GGCCAAGCGCGTTTCTCGCGCCGCTTGAACGAAGGCAAGAACGGAATCGATGGCGGCCGACGCAATTCCGGCCCCCTTGGTGAAGGCGCCCGACTCGTCCCTACGGCCGGCGCCCAGCAAGGCCGCGACTCCTGTCGCGCCCAAACGGTCCAGCTTGTCCACGGCCCGGAGCACAGCTAACTTCTGGCCGGCATCGCCAACGCCTGCGGCGGTGAGCAAGCCGTTCAGCAGCTTTCGGTTATTGATCCGAAGGGTAAAGGCCGAAGGGGGCAGGCCGGCCGCGCGATAGCCCTCAACCGCCATGGCGATGATTTCGGCGTCGGCTTCGGGCCGATCCGAACCAATGGTATCAGCGTCGCACTGTAGGAATTCGCGGTAGCGGCCCGGTCCCGGCTTTTCGTTTCGCCATACCGGCCCGAAGGCGTAGCGCCGGAAGGGCCTGGAGAGGCTATCGCCCTGTTCGGCGACGAACCGTGCCAGGGGCGCGGTCAAGTCATAGCGCAGAGCCATCCACTGCTCGTCATCATCCTGGAGCGCGAACACGCCCTCGTTTGGACGGTCGGCGTCGGGCAGGAATTTCCCCAGGGCATCGGCATATTCGAGAGCGCCGGTTTCGAGCAGCTCAAATCCGTAGGTCTCATAGACCTGGGATACCGCCACCAGGATCTTGCGTTCGACCGCCAGGGCTTCGGCCCGCCTATCCTGGAACCCGCGCGGCGCCCGCGCCTTGGGCCGTGATGGAGCGTCGGTGGTCATGGGGCGCGCATATCGGTTCGCGGTCTAGGGAGCAAGTCGCAAGGGTGGCGCTATCACCCCGGCGAGGATTTTCCGTTAAGGTGGCCCCAGATGGAGACCTTTCCCGCCTTCTTCCCGCTCAAGGGCCGCCGGATCGTGATCGCCGGCGACGGCGACGGGGCCGAGGCCAAGGCGCGGCTATTCGCCGGCTCCCCTGCCGAAGTCACGCGGTTATCCCCGGCGCGGGCCCTGGACCCCGCCGCTTATGCGGGCGCGGATCTGATCTTCATCGCCAGCTATGACCCCGCGTTCGTCACTGCGGCAACCGCGGCGGCGCGGGGGTCCGGCGCACCACTGAACGCTGTCGATCATCCCGAGCTGTCGGATTTCCACACGCCGGCCATCATCGACCGAGGCCAGGTCGTCGCCGCCATCGGCACCGCCGGCGCCGCGCCCCTGCTCGCCTCGCTGCTGCGCGCCGAAGTCGAGACCCGGGTTCCCGAATGGGCCGGGCGGATCGCCGCTCTGCTTGGCGGGCGCAGGGATGCGCTGCGCGAGGCCTTTCCGGATCTCGCCACGCGCCGTGCGTTTTTGCGCGCGGTCCTGGCCGGGGCGCCGGCCGACGCCGCTCGCTCCGGCGACATGGATCTGGCCGGGCGGCGTCTGGACGCGGCGATCGCCGGCGGCTGGTCGGCCGTCGGCCGCGTCAGTCTCATCGCGGCGCCGGCTTCAGCCGACTTGCTGTCCGTTCGCGCCGTCCGGGTGCTAAATAACGCCGACATCGTGGCCGCCGAAGCACCGCTGATGGCCGCCGTGGAGTCACACACGCGCCGCGATGCGCAGTATTGTTCACTTGCTGGCGCCACCGAGGAAGCCCTGGCCGATCAGGCTGGCTCCGGGCGCCTTGTCGCCGTCGTGGGCGCCGATTCGCCTCAAGACCTCGCGGCCCGTCTTGAGGGTCGCGGAATTTCAGTCGAGCTTCTGGCGCCGGCCCCCGTCTCGTGACCCTGTTTGGCGCCGACGATATGGCTGCCGTGCTGCTGTCGCTCAAGGTGGCTTTCATCGCTACCCTCGGCGGCCTCCCCTTCGCCCTGCTGGTCGCTTACGCATTGGCGCGAGGCCGGTTCCCTGGCCGCGCCCTGCTCGACGCCGCCGTCCACCTTCCCCTGGTCCTGCCGCCGGTGGCCACCGGATTCGCCCTGCTGGTCTTGTTCGGCCGGCGCGGTGTTTTCGGTCATGCCCTTGAGGTTGTTGGAATTGTTCTGGCGTTCCGGTGGACTGGCGCGGCGCTAGCGGCGAGCATAATGGCCTTTCCCCTGATGGTCCGTCCGATCCGCTTGGCCATCGAGGCCATCGACCGGGAGGTCGATGAAGCCGCCCTGACCCTGGGGGCCGGACCCCTGACCCGCCTGTGGCGCGTCACAATCCCGCTGGCCGGCCCGGGTCTCGCCGCCAGTGCGGTGTTGGGCTTCGCTAAGGCTCTGGGCGAATTCGGCGCCACCATCACTTTCGTCGCCGCCATTCCAGGAGAGACCCTGACCCTTCCGACCGCCATCTATCAAGCCAGCCAGAATCCTGGCGGCGAGGCCCACACGCTAGTCCTTTGCGGCGTCGCGGCGGCCATCGCCCTGGGCGCGGTGTTGGTCAGCGACGCCTTCAGGAATCGATCGACCGGCCCCGGGTCTCCGGCAGCAGTAAAGGCAAGGTCAAAACACTGATTCCAGTGAAGATTACCGGATACCACAGACCCGAATAGATGTTCCCCGTGGCTGTAACGATGGCGAAGGCGGTCACCGGAACGAACCCGCCCACCCAGCCAGTGCCGATATGATAGGGCAGCGACATCGCCGTATAGCGAATCCGGGTCGGGAACAGTTCGACCAGGGTCGAGGCTATCGGGCCGAACAACGCCGTGCACGCGACGACGAAGATCATCAAGACGCTGAACAATCCCCAGAAATTCACCTGTGTCGGATCTGCCCTGGCTGGATAACCGGCGGCGGCCAACGCCTTCATCAAACGGGTTCTGACGTCCTCGGCGGCAGCCTTTTGGGCGGTCGGGGACAGACCTGTCGCATCGCGAGAATTCACCAGGACGTCGCCAATCCTGACCTGCGCCGAAGAGCCGGCGGGCGCGGCCCGGTTATCATAGGAAACGCCGGCGTTCGAAAGGGCGGTCTTGGCAAGGTCGCAAGCCGTGGTGAACCTAGCCTTGCCGACAATGTCGAACTGCAACGAGCAGCTGGTGGGATCGGCGATCACCACCACCGGCGTTTTCGCCTGCGCGGCCTCGAGGGCCGGATTGGCCAAATGGGTCAAGGCGCGAAACCCAGGGAAAAATGCCAACAGGGCGAGGGTCATACCCCCCCAAATCACCCATTTCCGGCCGACCACGTCGGAAAGCCAGCCGAAAAACACATAGAGCGGGGCGCTGGCCACCGTGATGGCGATCAGCAGTTGGGTTCCCGTCAACGGCGCCAGTTTCAGGAACCTCTCCAGAAACACCTGCTCGGCGTAGAAAAACAACGTGTACCAGGCCGCGCCCTGAGCACTCATCACCGCCACCAGCGCGATAAGGACCAGCTTGAGGTTCTTCCACTGACCGAAGGCTTCCGCATAGGGCGCCCTGGCCTCACCACCCTCGGCCTTCATCGCAGCGAACGTCGGGCTCTCGGTGAGCTTGAGCCGCATCCAGACGGAGATGGCCAAAAGCGCGGCGGATACCAGGAAGGGCAGGCGCCAGCCTCCGAACCACCCGGCATCGGTGAATTGCGCCTCGCCCAGCCATGTGCGGGCAAGCAAGATCACCCCCAGGGCCCCCACCAAGCCGAAAGCGGCGGACGACTGGACCCAGGCGGTCGAAAACCCTCGGCGGCCTGGGCCGGAATGCTCCGCAACATAGATCGCGGCTCCGCCATATTCGCCTCCCAGCGCCGTACCCTGAATAATCCGCATTACGATCAACAGGATGGGCGCGATCGGCCCTACCTGGGCATAGGTCGGGAGAAGGCCGATGGCGAACGTCGCGCCGCCCATTAAGGTCACGGTGATGAGGAACGCGCCCTTACGTCCGGTGCGGTCGCCAATGCGTCCAAAGATCAGAGCGCCGATGGGTCGGAAGAAGAACCCGGCTCCGAACAGCGCCAGAGCCGCCAGGAGGCCAGCCGTGGCGTCCAGGGAGGAGAAGAAGTTCTTGGCTATGGTCGGCGACAGCGTTCCGAATACGAAGAAGTCATACCACTCGAACGCTGTTCCCGCCGCCGACGCCACGATGACGGTGCGGATTGAAGGAGGCCTGACGGGCGCCACGATCTAGAACGCGTTCTCGCCAGTGATGGCGCGGCCGAGTATCAAGGCGTGGACGTCATGGGCGCCCTCATAGGTGTTGACGGTCTCTAGGTTCGCCGCGTGACGCATCACGTGGTACTCGCCGCTGATGCCATTGCCGCCGTGCATGTCCCGGGCGACCCGGGCAATATCCAGCGCCTTGCCACAA
>JAYTXV010000191.1:0-2433 GCA_043742805.1 Caulobacteraceae bacterium
GGCCAAGCGCGGCGCCTTCAATATCGAGCGCGTCACCTATGTGAAGCACTGGACGGAGGCGCTGTTCACCCTGCGCACGACACGGGATCCGACCTTCCGTTTCGCCAATGGCCAGTTCGTGATGCTCGGCCTTGAGGTGGCCGGCAAACCGCTGCTGCGCGCCTATTCGATCGCCAGCCCCAACTGGGCCGACGAACTTGAGTTCTACTCGATCAAGGTCAAGGACGGCCCGCTGACATCGCGGCTGATGAATGTCGCAGTCGGCGACGAGGTTCTGGTCGGCCGCAAGCCCACCGGAACCCTGGTGCTCGACGGACTGCGTCCGGGAAAGACCCTATATATGCTCGGCACCGGCACGGGTCTCGCGCCCTGGCTGAGCCTGGTGCGTGATCCCGAGGTCTATGATCGCTTCGACCGGATCGTGGTCACTCACACGGTCCGCAACGTCGCGGACCTCAACTATCGCCAGTTCTTCGAACACGATCTGCCGAACGACCCGGACCTCGGCGAGATGATCGCCCCCAAGCTGATCTATTACCCGACCGTGACCCGCGAGCCGTTCAAGACCCAGGGCCGGATCACCGACCTGATCGAATCCGGTCAGCTGTTTCGCGATATCGGCCTGCCGCCGTTGGACCCGGCCCATGATCGCCTGATGCTCTGCGGCGGCCCATCGGTCCTGGCCGACCTCAAGACCCTGTTGCTCGACCGTGGCTATGAAGAGGGTTCGATCACCAGTCCTGGCGACTTCGTGCTGGAGCGGGCCTTCGTCGAGACCTGAGCCGCGGTCCGTCTTGGTCCTGTCGCCAAAATAGGCGAAAGTCGGGACAAGATGGCCACGGGCGGGAAACGACGGATGGGCAAGTTTTTCGATCGGCGACTGGCTTTAGTCATGACCGGCCTCATCGCCATCGCCGTGACGGCCCGCGCCGAGGAACTCACCCCCACCGGTCAGGCCCTGACGCCTACCGCCGCGCCGGGCGCTCTGTTTCAGGCGCTTAACCCTGGCTTGCCTGGCGATCCGGCCTTCACCGCCGGCCAGGCGGCGGCGGTGGCCCTGTCGCCGAACGGCAAGACGCTGCTGATCCTCACCAGCGGCTTCAACCGGATCTTCGGACCCGGCGGCAGGATGATCCCCAACCTGTCCAACGAATATGTCTTCGTCTGGGACGTCTCGGGCGCCGCGCCGGTCCAGCGCCAGGCACTGGCCATGGCCAATGCGTTCCAGGGCCTCGCTTGGGGGCCGCTGGGCGACCGCTTCTTCGTCTCGGGCGGGTCGGATGACACGGTCCATGAGTTCGTCGCCGGGGCGGCGGGCTTCGCCGCCGGCCGCGCCTTCCCCCTCGGCCACAAGGCCGGCCTCGGTCTGATCGTCCAACCGGAGGTCGCCGGCCTCGCGGTCAGCCCAGATGGTCGCCGGCTTCTCGCCACCAACATCCAGAACGACTCGATCAGCCTGATCGACCTGGCGTCCGGCGCGGTCTCGGAACAGGACTTGCGCCCCGGCGTGATCGATCCGACCCGGGTCGGCCAGGCGGGTGGAACCTTTCCCCGGGCGGTGGCCTGGGTCTCCAACGACCGCGCCTATGTGGCCAGCGAGCGCGACCGGGAGATCATTGCCGTGGAGGTCGTCGGCGCCGGCTCCGTCCGCGTCGCCGCCCGGGTCAAGACCGAGGGCCAGCCTGTAGCCCTGCTCAGGGGCGCGGGCGACCGCCTGTTCGCCGCCGTGGACAACACCGACGCCGTGGTCGTGATCGACACGCGTTCGAACCGCGTTCTGGAGACCATCCCCACCGCCGGTCCTCCCGACTGGCCGCACAAGGGCCTCGGCGGCGCCGGCTCCAACGCCCTGGCCCTGTCCCCCGACGGCCAAACCTTGCTGGTCACCAACGGCGGCGAGAACGCGCTCGCGGTGGTGCGGTTGGATGCCGCCGCCAGCGGCGTCAAGGCCGCGCGGCCTAAGCTCCGGGGCGACGACGGCGACGGCGACCGGGACGAGGCGCTGTCCGGCTCGGCCGTGGTTGGTCTCATCCCCACCGGCTGGTATCCCACCGGCGTCGCCGTGCGTCCGGATGGTGGCCAGATCTATGTGGTCAACGGCAAGAGCAACACCGGTCCGGTTCCACTTGGCTGCCGCAACAACCTGGAGACCACGCCGACCGGCCAGAACGCCTGCCAGGCCGCCAATCAGTATGTCTGGCAGCGGGAAAAGGCCGGCTTCCTGACCCTGAGGCCGCCGACTCCAGAAGCCCTGGCCATCCTGACGACGCGAGTCGCGGCCAACAACCATGTGTTTGCCTCGCCCTCGCCCGAGGATGCCCAGACCATGGCTTTCCTGCGCGGCCACATCCATCACGTGATCTATATCGTGAAGGAAAACCGCAGCTACGATCAGGTCCTCGGCGACCTTGAGGTCGGCGACGGCGATCCGCA
>JAYTXV010000192.1:0-7952 GCA_043742805.1 Caulobacteraceae bacterium
TCCAGATACATCCACTTCTCGGCCAGCGGGTGCTGGATGCCCTGATTCTGGCCGATCGGCCGGTCGAACACCACCCGCTCCCTGGCATAGGCGGCGGCCCGGGCGATGCAATCAAAGCCGATACCGATGCCCTCGGCGCCGATCAGGATGCGCTCGGGATTGAGGCTGTGGAGGATGTAGGAGAACCCCTTGCCCTCCTCGCCTATGCGGTCCTCCTCGGGCACGAACAGGCCGTCGATGAAGATGGCGTTGGAGTCGACCGCTTTGCGGCCCATCTTCGGGATGCGGTGCACGTCGATCCGGGCGCGGTCGAGGTCGGTGTAGAAGATGGTGATGCCGTCGGTGGGACGGGCGCAGTCCTCGAACTTCGTCGTGCGGGTCAGCAGCATGATCTTGTTGGCCACCTGGGCGGTGGAGGTCCAGACCTTCTGCCCGTGGACGACATAGCCGCTGGGGACCTTTTCGGCGAAGGTCTTGATGCGGGTGGTATTCAGGCCGGCGTCCGGCTCGGTGAAGCCGAAACAGCATTGATCATCGCCGGCGATCAGCGGCGGCAGCCAGCGAGCCTTCTGATGATCGGTCCCCTTCACCACGATCGGGTGGGGACCAAACAGGTTGATATGCACCGAGGAGGCCGCCGCCATACCGCCGCCGTGGCTGGCAACTTCCCGCATCATGATCGCAGCCTCGGTGACCCCCAGGCCTGAGCCGCCGTATTCGGTGGGCATGGTGATGCCCAGCCAGCCGCCGTCGGCCATGGCCTTGTGGAACTCGAACGGGAACAGGCCGTCGTCGTCGCGCGCATACCAATAGTCGTCGTCGAAGCGGGAGACGACGGCGCGGACGGCCTCGCGTAGGGCTGCATGGTCTTCGGCGTCCTGCATCGCGGCGGCGCTCTCCCGGGTATGTGCTTATGGCGTTCTGCGGAGCGCAGTATCGCGGATCGGGGGCGGCGCTGGAAGCGGGAACGCCGCCGGCGTGGCCTTTGGTTGGCCTTTTGTGGCCCGGGACGGTCCGTCATGGGCTCAGGCGGCATCGGCAGGAGTCTTGGGCCATGGTCGCCCGGGAACGGGGCCAGGCTCTCCCCCTGTCACAAGCGTAAGACCACCGCGAAAGCGCGCCGGGATGCGAGCCGCGTCGCCCTGGATAGGGCGCGCCGTCCTTGAGCGTGAACCGGCCGTCGGCGCCGTCGCCCACCCGGCCGGACCGAAAGAGGAACGCGACACCGACACCCTGCGCGATCCGGCCGTAGGTCACCCCTTGGCGATGTGCCGCAGCGACTGAGCCAGGCGGTCGAGGCCGCTCTTGGCCGGGGTCGGAGCCAAGGCGTAGTCGTGCTCGCCCGTCAGGGCGGCAGAGGCATGGATGGCGAAGTTGGGGTCGTCCAGGGCGGGGCGGGCCAGGGCGATCAGGTCGGCCTTTCCCGCGGCGAGGATGTCTTCCGCCTGGCGCGCGTCCAGGATCAGGCCCACGGCCATGGTGGCGATATCGGCGCCGGCGCGCACGGCCTGGGCGTAAGGAACCTGATAGCCGGGATAGACGGTCGGCGGGGTCGGCGTATTGCCGCCGGACGAACAGTCGATCACGTCCACGCCCAAGGTTTTGGCCGCCCCGGCGAACGTCACCGTGTCGTCAATGGTCAACCCGCCTTCGACATAGTCGCTGGACGAGACGCGCAGGAACAGCGGTTTGGCGGCCGGCCAGACGGCGCGCACCGTCTCCACCACCTCGAGCGGAAAACGCATCCGCCCGGCCAGATCGCCACCGTATTGATCGGTGCGGTGGTTGGTGAGCGGCGACAGGAATTCATGCAGCAGGTAGCCGTGCGCCGCATGGACCTCGACGACGTCGAAACCCGCGTCTTCGGCGCGCTGGGCGCCTTGGCGAAAGGCGAGGATGACCTCCGCCATGTCGGCGAGGCTCATGGCCCTTGGCCTGGGATAGTTGTCGGCGAACGGGATGGCGCTGGGGGCCAGCGTTTCCCAAGGGGGCTCGCCCTTGGCGACATCGCCGGCGGCGAGTTCGTCGCCGCCATCCCAGGGCCGGCGGGTCGAGCCCTTGCGACCCGCGTGGGCCAGTTGGATGCCGGCGGCGGCGCCATTGGCCTTGAGGAAGTCGGCGATGCGCGCCAGGGCCCGCGCCTGTTCATCGTTCCACAGACCGACATCGCCCGGGCTGATGCGTCCGCGCGCCTCGACCCCAGTCGCCTCCACGAACACCAGCGCGGCGCCGCCGATGGCGAACCGGCCCAGGTGGACCAGATGCCAATCGGTCACCACACCGTCGATGGCGCTATACTGGCACATCGGCGAAATCACGACGCGGTTCTTCAGGGTTAGACCGCGTATCGTAAGGGGCGACAAAAGCATGGGGGATGTCAAAGCGCGGACTCCGGGCTATACACCTTCTTTAGCTAAGCACTGCGGAGCCCGAACCAAGGCCCCGGCGAACCTTTCGCGTCCTCCGCCGTTCATCAGGCTCAGAAAAGGCTTCCCGCATGAAACACCCTATCATCCTCATCGCCCTCGCCGCCGTGCTCGCGACGACGGCCACGGTCCCGACCACCGCGTTCGCTCAGAATCGCGGGCGTTGGCAAGGCGACGCCAACGGCGCCTGGGATCCGGCCGATCACTATCAGGCCGGGCGCCACCGTGAACGCCGCCTTGGACGCAACGACCGGGTCTATCGTGGCCATGATGGACGCTACTATTGCCGCCGCAGCAATGGCACCACCGGCTTGGTGATCGGCGCGATCGGCGGCGCCGCCCTGGGCAGCGCCATCGGCGGCAACACCCTGGGAACCCTGCTCGGCGCCGGCGTCGGCGCGCTGGCCGGCCAGTCGGTCGATCGCAACAACGTCAAGTGCAGATAGAGCATGATGATTTTAGTCAGAACAGACTGAAATTTGAATCATGCTCTAGATTCGAAATTGTAGAGCCTGACGCCTTTAGATCTGTTCGGTCTAAAGGCGTCAGGCTCTAGCCTAGGCGCGGATCGGAGCAGTGGAGACACCGAGGCGAGAGTCGGCCAAGCCGACGTAGAGCCACCATTGGCCCTTGAAGGCGACAAGACCCTCGGCGAAACAGACATTGCCGATCTGGCCGTGGGCTTCGGCGGGATCGATGCGCAGGAACGGCGCTCGCATCCGGCCGATGACGGCGGTCGGGTCGGCCGCGTCCATCAATAACTGACCGGGCTGATAGGCGAAGGCCGGCGCATCCTTGTCTCCAACCTCGAAGTGGTTGGCGCCGTTGTAGATCAGTATGATTCCGGCATCGGTCAGCACCGCGGGGGGGCCGGGTTCGGTCAGCAGAGAGTCAAATCGCCGCTGCCGCGGCGCGGCGATCGGATGCAGGCCCATCGGCCCGGGCACACGGTCGATACTCCACCCGGCGGGCCGTGAATCCGACGCCGTCACCCAGGTCAGGTATTGATCCGGCGCGCTTTCTATCTCCAGCGGAGTCCATCTGATCAGGTCATCGGAAGTGGCGGCGTAGATCACCCCCTCGCCCCAATACATCCAGTATTTGCCCTCGTGGCGGGCGGCGATCAGCCGCTCGTGCTTGAGTTCAGTCAGGATCGCCCCGGACTTGCTTGGGCGGCGCACATAAGGCGTCCCCGCGAACGCCGGGCCACGTTTGGTCCAGACCCGAAGGTCGGGTGACGTGGCGACGAACAGGCAGGCCACCTTACCGTCGAAGGCGGTGTAGGTGCAGACATAGCCGCCTTCGGGGGACTCGACGACGCGTGGGTCTTCGCAACCTCCCGGCCATTCCCACGCCTGCCAGCGATCGTCGCCCGGGGCGATCACCGGCTCGGGTTCGAGGTCGAAATGCAGGCCGTCGACGCTGGTCGCCAAGCCGATCCGCGATACGCCGGCGTATCGACCGACATGATCCTCGGCGCGCACCAGCAGGCAGATGCGCCCGTCGCGCACGACCGCGCCCGGGTTAAACAAGTCCTTCGAGGCCCAGGCGACAGGATTGATGGATATCGGGCAGGCGAACGTGACCGCTGGCCGATCATCGAGAAACCGGGTCGGCGGAGAAAACGGACCGAGCGCCCACTCGGGCAGCGTCTCCGAAGGCATTGTCGGGATGGCAGGGTCTGTCATGTCTCGATCCGCACGGCGCCACGCCACCCCATTTCGCATCGTAACACCGGCGCGCGCCCGCAAACAGCCGGACACCAAGCCCCGCTTGCGGCGACGCCGAGAACCCGGCGTCTTACGTCTGTTGAACCTTGAGGTACGGAACCGCAGGAGAACTATCTATGCAGAAACTGAAAACCTTGGCCGTGGTTGTCGCGGCCGGCGCATTCGCCCTCGGCGGCTGCGCCACCAAAGGCTTCGTGCGCCAGCAGGTCGGCGCCGTCGACAGCAAGGTGCAGGCCACCCAATCGCAGGTCGATAACCAGCAAGGCACGCTGAAGGCCCACGATGCGCGTCTGGGCGAGTTGGACAAGAACACCCGCGAAGCGCTTCAGCGCGCCGAGGCGGCTGGCAAACTGGCCGAGGGCAAATTCCTTTATTCGATGGTGCTGTCGGACGATTCGGTGAAATTCCCGGTCGACCGCGCGGGACTCTCACCGGAGGCCAAGACCCGGCTGATGGACTTCGTACAAAAGCTGAAAGGCGACAACAAGAACGTCTACCTGGAGATTCAGGGCCATACCGACGCCACGGGCTCCAAGGTGCTCAACACCAGACTGGGCGAAGAACGGGCCGAGGCGGTGCGGCTGTTCATGAACCAGCAGGGCGTGGCCCTGAACCGGATGTCGACCATCTCCTATGGGGACCAGTCGCCGGTGGCCTCGAACAAGAACCACACCGGCCGCGCCCAAAACCGCCGGGTCGTGGTGATCGTGCTGGCCTGACCGGCTTATCGGCGCGGGGCCAGCAGGTCGGACCAGCGCCACTCACCGGTTCCAACGGCCAGCCGGGCCGACCCCGCGGCCTCGTTAAGCGACAGCATGACGAGGCCGCGGACGGATTGCGCGCGACAGGCCGGCGGCGCGAAGGCGATCTCCCATATGATCGCCTCGCGAACGGCGGCGAGACCCTTGCCGTCCTCGCCCCGGCCACGGACCCAGTCGCCGTTCCAGACCATTGAGGCCTTGCCCCCAGACCCCGCGAGGGCGGCGCGGACCAGCGGATCCTTGCGCAGCGCCAACTGCACTCTGACCGCCATATCGCAGACGCCGCCGCCTGAACCCGATCCATAAGCAGAGCCCGAGGCAGAGCCGGCGACGGACGCCCCAGCGATCTGAGCATCGCTCAACTCGGTCCCTGGCTCGGCGTCCTCGGTTTCCTCCGGTGGCCGGCTGGCGCCGTGCAAGGGCGCGTGGGACGGCTTGGAGCGAACCGGTTGGGCGTGGGTTGGCTGAGCGCTAGCATGGCGCGGACGCGATTTGGCTGGGGATGACGACTTCGAACCGGCGGGGGCGGCCTTGGGGGCGGCCTTGGGGGTGGGCGATGGTTCATCAATCAAGGCGACCACGACGGCGGCCGGTTCGGGTATCGTCGGTGGCTCCGCCCAAGTCCACAACAGGGCGATCACAACGAGCAGATGCCCAGCGAGGCTTATGAAGGCCCCGAGCAAACGGCCTTGCGAGCGCTGACTGCGCGGTTGTCGGGTCATGACGACTCCCGATTGTGAACACACGCCGCAGTCCACTCGAACCCCGACCCACGCCATAGGACGCTGGTGGCGAGGCCCATCCTCAAGGGCGTGGTTGCGGCTTCGGTCTGGACAAGCCGCGCGACCCGCCGTTTATCGGCCATCCAGCGACCGCATCTATGACGGTCGCGCAAGGAGAAGCGCCCGATGGATCCCGTCCCCAACCTCAGCCGCTCGGTCGCGGGTAAGATCGTCCTGATCACCGGGGCGGCCAGCGGCATGGGCCGCGCCACCGCCCATGTGTTCGCCAGGGAGGGAGCAAGGGTGGCCGTCACCGACCGTCGCCAGGAGGACGCCGAAGCGGTGGCCGCCGACATTCGCGCCGAGGGCGGCGAGGCCCGGGCCTGGGCGTTCGATGTCGGCGACGCGGCGACCATAGCGCGGCTAGTCCCCGAGATCGCCGGCCACTTCGGGGGCCTGGATGTGGTCGTCAACAACGCCGGAGTGTCGGGTTTCCGTAAGATCGACGACCCAAGCTACGACGAGATGTGGGACTGGCAGTTCCCGATCCTGCTGGCCGCGCACCAGCGGATCATCCGCGCCGCCCTGCCCTTCCTGCGCCAGTCGTCGAGCCCGCGCATCGTCAATATCGCCTCCACCGAGGCGCTGGGCGCCACGGCGATGGACAGCATCTATTCGGCCGCCAAGGCCGGGGTGGCCGGCCTGACCCGGGCGCTGGCGGTGGAGCTGGGACGCGAGGGGATCACCGTCAACTGCGTCTGTCCGGGACCGATCCGTACCGGCATGACCGCCGCCATCCCCGACGAGCACAAGACCATCTTCGCCAAGCGCCGCACCGCCATGGGCCGCTACGGGGAACCCGAGGAGGTGGCGCACATCACCCTCAGCCTCTGCCTGCCGGCGGCGTCCTACATCACCGGTGTGACGATCCCGGTCGATGGAGGACTGATGGCGAGGAACGCCTGAGGCGGCTCAGGGTCCCCCATCGACGCGGATGACGGCTCCGGTGGTGAAGGACGAGGCCGGGCTGGCCAGGAACAGGGCGGCGGTGACGATCTCGTCCGGCCGGCCCGGGCGGCCCAGGGCGTTGTTGGACTTCTCCCGCGCTTCCTGCGTCCAGGCGTCTGCAATGTCGGTCAGGAACGGGCCGGGCGACAGGGTATTGACCCTGACCTTGGGGCCATATTCCCGCGCGAACGAAACAGTCATGGCGTTCAACGCGGCCTTGGCGCCGCTATAGGTCACCGCCCCGGGCAGGGGCATCAGCGCGCCGCTGGACGAGATATTGATGATCGTGCCGCCATCGCCGTCGGCCATGCGCCGGGCCACCTGGGAGGCCAGGCGGAAGGGGCCCTTGAAATTGAGGTTCATGATGCTGTCGAACAGCGCCTCGGTGACATCATGCGACGGCGTCGACGGTGACATGCCGGCGTTGTTGACCAGGATGTCGACGCGGCCGAACGCGGCGTAGGCAACCTCCACCAGCCGATCCATGTCGGCCCAGCGGCCGGCATGGACGGCCACGGCCAGGGCTCGGCGACCCAGAGCGCGGACCTCGTCGGCGGCGGCCTCGCAGGCGTCGATCTTGCGACTGGCGATGATCACGTCGGCGCCGCGCTCGGCGAAGGCGCGGACCATCCGCAGGCCCAGTCCCCGGCTGCCGCCGGTGATCAGAGCAATCTTGCCGGTCAGGTCGAACAGGGGGTCTGGAGTCATGGCTTCTCTCAACTGACGATATCCTCGCGCACGGTGTCGCGCGCCCACCAGAACAATGCCGCCGAAACCAATACAACCATGCCCGAGATAATCAGCGCCCAGCGCACGCCCTCGCCCTGGCCCATGCCGAACACCGGCCCGGCCAGCAGGTCGTTGAGCGCCCCGACCGCCATCGGACCCATGCCCAGACCAATCATATTGACAATGAACAGCATGATCGCGGCGGTCGTAGCGCGGCTTTTAGGACTGACCACGCTCTGCACGGTGGCATAGACCGGGCCATACCAGAGGGTCTGCAGCAAGGCCGGGAACAGACCGAGGCTGAGGGCGAGCACCGGGCTTTCCACGGTGTAGATGAAATAGATGAACGGGACCGACGCCAGGGAGGCGATGGCCGGCAGGCTCGTATAGGCGCGCTTGTCCCGCGCTGCGGCCCGGTCGGCGAGCCAGCCGCCAAGCAAGGTTCCGATCAGCGCGCCGCCGCCAGTGGTCGCCGCCCCGCAAAGCCCCAGAAATACCAGGGGACCCAGGCCGAAGCTCCGCGCCAGCGCCGTCACCTCCACGCCATGAACCCTCAGAAAGAACGGTATCGAGAAC
>JAYTXV010000193.1:0-4132 GCA_043742805.1 Caulobacteraceae bacterium
CCATATAGAGGTGTTCAGCGTGCTCTATCCGACGCCCAAGGCGGAGCTGCTCGAACTGGTGGGAACCAACGGTTTCAAGGCCACCCTGACCGAGCCGCCGGTTCCGGGAGATAACAGTTCGGCCCACCAGACCGGCGGTTTGCCGGCCTACGTGGCCTATGGCGGCGACGGCGATGTCACCGCGCCGCTGATCTATGTGAACTACGGCATGCCGGCCGACTACGAGGCGCTGCGGCGTCTGGGCCTGGATGTGAAGGGCAAGATCGTCATCGCCCGGTACGGCGCCGGCTGGCGCGGCCTGAAACCCAAGCTGGCCCAGGAGCACGGCGCCGCGGGCTGCATCATCTATTCAGACCCGGCCGACGACGGTTATGGGGCCGGCGACGCCTATCCGGCCGGCGCCTATCGTCCCGAACGCGGCCTGCAGCGCGGGTCGGTGCAGGATTTGCCGGTCGAGCCCGGCGATCCGCTGACCCCGGGCTACGGAGCCGTAGAGGGCGCGCCGCGTATTCCGATCAGCGAAGCCAAGACGATCCTGCGCATTCCCACCCTGCCGATTTCCTGGGGAGACGCCCAGCACTTCCTCGCGGCGCTCGGCGGGCCGGTGGCGCCCCGGGGTTGGCGAGGCGCGCTGCCGATGACCTATCACGTCGGCGGCGGCGAAGGTGCGGCGGTTCACATCCTGGTGCAATCGAACTGGGATCAGAAACCGTTGTATGACGTGATCGCGGTGATGAAGGGCGCGCGAGAACCCGACAAATGGGTAATTCGCGGCAACCACCGCGACGGCTGGGTGTTTGGGGCCGAGGACCCGCTATCGGGCCAGACCGCCCTGATGGAAGAAGCCAAATCTCTTGGCGCGCTGGCCAAGACCGGCTGGCGGCCGGCGCGAACCCTGGTCTACGCCAGTTGGGACGGCGAGGAACCGGGCCTGCTGGGCTCGACCGAATGGTCTGAGACCCACGCCGCCGAACTCCAGTCCAAGGCCGTGGTCTATATCAACACCGACGGCAACAACCGGGGCATGCTGAGCGCCGAGGCCAGCTATTCGCTGAGGCGACTGTTCGATCAGGCGACGGCGTCGGTGACCGATCCAGAGACGGGGGTCAGCGTTCGCGACCGGGCGATGGCGGAGATCCAGGTCCGGGCCCTGGCTTCGGACGCCAGCCCCGAACTTAAGGCGCGCGCCAAGAGCGCGGCGGCCGGCGGCGACCTGCCGGTGGGCGACCTGGGGTCCGGGTCGGACTACACGCCGTTCGTACAGCACCTGGGCATAGCGTCGATCAACTTCGGTTTTGAAGGTGAGGGCCAGTCTGGCGGCGTCTACCATTCGGCCTATGACACCTTTGAGCACTACGACAGGTTCGGCGATCCGGGCTTCGTCTACGAGGTCGCCCTCGCCAAGACCGCTGGGCGGCTCGTTCTGCGCGCGGCCAACGCCGATCTGGCGCCGTTCCAGTTCGGCGACCTGGCGGCGACGGTGGCGGAGCAGATCGAGGCCTTGAAGAAACTGACGGCCACGCAGCGCGAGCACGCTGTCACTTTGAACAGACTGCTGGATGAAAAGGCCTTCGCTCTTTCCGACGACCCGACGATCTCTTCCGGTCCGCCCGAGCGGGAGACGGTGGCGCCGGATCTGGATTTCGCGCCGCTCGACGTGGCCCTGATCCGGCTGAAGGCCAGCGCCAAGGCCTATGATGATGCGGCCGTCGCCCCGGCGGATCCCAGGCAGGCCGCGAAGGCGGACACCATCCTGCAGGGGGTGGAGCAGGCGTTGACCGATTCGCGGGGGTTGCCCGGCCGTCCCTGGTATCGGAATCTGATCTATGCCCCGGGCCTGCTGACCGGCTACGGCGCCAAGACGCTGCCGGGCGTCCGCGAGGCGATCGAGAGCCGGCGCTGGGCCGAGGCGAGCGACTACATCGGCAGGACGGCCGCGGTGCTGAACGCGGCCGTCGCGAAGCTGGACGAGGCGACCCGCGTCCTGGCGAAATAGGCTTGCGGTCGCGCGCGCGGACTTTCCGCGCTAAGTCGGCCCGATGATCCGCCATCGCCGCACCCGCATCGTCGCCACCCTCGGCCCCGCCAGCCGGGGGGCGGATATGGTGCTCGAACTGGCGATGCTCGGGGTCGATGTTTTCCGCTTGAATTTCAGCCACGGCGCCCACGAAGACCACGCCTCGGCGCTTGCCGATGTGCGGGCGGCCGAGGATCGGATTGGTCGGCCGCTGGCGGCGCTGGCCGACCTACAGGGGCCGAAGTTCCGGCTGGGCCGGTTCGCCGATGGCGGGATCACCATACGGCCCGGCCACCCGCTGAGGCTGGATCTCGACCCGGCCCTTGGCAATGATCAGCGCGTCCAGCTGCCGCATCCCGAGGTGCTGAGCGTGTTGTATCCCGGCTCCATGCTGGTGCTGGATGACGGCAAGACCCGTCTGGTCGTCAACGCGGTCGGCGAGGGCTTTGCCGACTGCGCGGTCGTGGCCGGAGCGCGGCTGTCCGACCACAAGGGCCTGGCGGTTCCGGGCGTGACCATCCCGGTCCCGGCGCTGACCGACAAGGACCGGGGCGACCTGGAGTTCGCCCTGCGCCTGGGGGTGGACTGGATCGCCCTTTCGTTCGTGCAGCAGGCCCAGGACATGGCGGACCTGCGCCGGCTGGTTGACGGTCGGGCCGCGATCCTGGCCAAGATCGAGAAACCGGCCGCGCTGCTCAATCTCGACGCGATTCTCGACGTCAGCGACGGGCTGATGGTGGCGCGAGGAGACCTTGGCGTGGAGCTTGCGCCCGAGGACGTGCCGGTGGCGCAGAAGACCATCGTGCGCGCGGCGCGGCGGCGCGGCGTGCCGGTGATCATCGCCACCCAGATGTTGGAATCGATGGTCACCAGCCCCTCGCCGACCCGGGCCGAAGCCTCCGACGTGGCCGGCGGCGTCTATGAGGGCGCCGACGCCCTGATGCTGTCGGCCGAGTCCGCCGCCGGCGCATGGCCGCGGGAGGCGGTTGGCATGATGGACGCCATCATTCGCCGGGTGGAGGCCGACCCCAACTGGCCCGACCTGATGCGCGCCGAACATGGCCTGGACGCCGACGAGGACGCCGATGTCCTGATCGCGGCCGCCACGATGGCCGCCCGGGCGCGGTCCACCGCTTGCCTCGTGGCCTATACCAACAGCGGCGGAACCGCGCGGCGGGTGGCCCGCGAGCGGCCCGCGCACCCTATCCTCGCCATCACCGACGACATACGGGTGGCGCGTTCGCTCGGCTTGGTATGGGGTCTTGAGCCCCGCGTGGCTACGCAGCCGCCCGACATCGAAACGATGACCAACGAAGCCGCGAGGATGGCGGCGGAGCTGGGATTGGCGGGCCCCGGCGCGCGGGTGTTGGTCGTCGCCGGACCGCCGAAGGGCGCCCCAGGCGCCGCCAACCTGCTGCGCATAGCCCATGCGCCGAGCACAAAACACCTTGGATGATCCGAACGGGCGTTGAGATTGGTTGTTCCGCCCGGCTCTGATAGAGTAGAGTAAGCCATGGGGCGCCCAGGCGAGTGGCTTGATGGGGCTTGGGCTGGATATCAACCACAGATGCCGCAGGCCGCCGAGTTTCGTGTTGAAAACACCGAGGGCGGCGCCACGGCCATTCTGACCGGCGACTGGACTGCCGTGGAAATGGGCCGGGCCGCGGAACGCCTGGAGACGGCGCTGCGGAAAACCAAGGGCGCCACCATCGATCTGACCCAGGTCCGTCGCTGTGACACCTCCGGCGCCTACAGTGTCCTGAGCGCCGCGCGGCGCTCGGGCCATGACGATCGAATCGTCGCCTCGCCCGAGATCGACAAGCTGTTCAAGATGGTCAGAGACGCCAGGCGGGAACCTCCGACCCACAAGGCCTCGCAAGGTCTGGTGCTCGGCACGTTCGACCGTATCGGCCGGGCCGTCGCCGACATCGGCCTCACCATCGTCGATATCAATGTCTTCAACGGTCAACTGCTGGTGGCGACCGGCCGCGCCATCGCCAATCCAAGGCGGATTCGCTGGGCCGCGGTGTTCTCCCTGGCGGAACGCGCTGGGCTGGACGCGATCCCCATTGTGGCGCTGACCACGTTCTTTATCGGCGCGGTGGTCGGGCTGCT
>JAYTXV010000194.1:0-7663 GCA_043742805.1 Caulobacteraceae bacterium
GCCCAGCCCGCCGGTGATCCGCCCGCCCTGGCGTTGACGGCCAGATAGACCAGGGCCGGCCCGATCATGCCGCCGGCCGCCGCGAAGATCGGCAGAGCCAGGCGCCGGGGCGACGAAAATTCACCCCGCAACACCTCGAATTTTATCTCCAGGCCTACCAGCAGAAAGAACACCGCCATCAAGCCGTCGCGGGTCCAGCTGAGCACGCTTCGAGTCTGGTCGAAGGCGCCGAACCGGATCGAGAACGGCGTGTCGATGAAGCTGAAATAGGCCTCGGAGGCCGGCGAATTGGCCATGATCACGGCGGCCAGCGCGGCGAACGACAACAGCGCGCCCGCCCCGGACTCGGTCTTGAGGAACGCGAGGGTGGACGGCTTGGCCATACTTTTGAGCTAACACGCCGCCGCGTCTTGGGAGAAGGCCAAACCGATCAGCGCCTTGCCGCCGCCGTCGCGGTGCGGCATCGGTGGACAATGCCCGTCTCATCCAACTATCGCCCTGATCCGAGGTTTCACGCGCTGTGGGCGGGCCCGTCGGGCGATGAACTGGCCGACGCGGTGTCGCCGGCGCACTTTCCCAGCCGGATCATCCGATATCGCAATGACCGGGCGGCGATGACCGTGGGTCTGGCCTCGCTTGATGACGCCGAATGGCGGACGCATTTCGCCGCGTTCGAGCCCCTGCCCGGGAACCAGCCCCAGCCTCTGGCCATGCGTTATCACGGCCATCAGTTCCGCAACTACAACCCCGACCTCGGCGATGGTCGAGGCTTCCTGTTCGCCCAACTGCGCGAAGCCGGGACCGACCGGCTGCTCGATCTCGGCACCAAAGGCTCGGGCCAAACACCGTGGTCTCGGGCCGGAGATGGGCGTCTGACCCTGAAGGGCGGTGTGCGCGAGGTCCTGGCGACGGCGATGCTCGAAGCGTTGGGAGTCCCGACCTCGCGGTCATTCTCCCTGATCGAGACCGGCGAAGCCCTGGAACGAAGCGACGAGCATAGTCCGACGCGTGGCGCGGTGCTGACCCGGCTGTCGCACAGCCATATCCGGTTCGGAACCTTCCAGCGTCATGCGGCGCTGGAGCGGCCGGCGATCATCAGCCTGCTGATCGATCACGTGATAGAAACTTGCTGCCCGGAGCTGGCCGGCGCGAACAACCCGGCCGCCGCGCTCCTGACCGCCGTGATCGCCAAAAGCGCGGTCCTGACCGCCCGCTGGATGGCCGCGGGCTTCGTCCACGGCGTTCTCAACACCGACAACATGAACATCAATGGCGAGAGCTTCGACTACGGCCCCTATCGTTTTCTGCCCCGTAACGACCCGAATTTCACCGCCGCCTATTTCGACCATTCGGGCCTCTACAGCTTCGGCCGCCAGCCGGAGGCGGTGTTCTGGAACCTGCGCCAGCTGGCCGGGGCGTTCAGCCTGGTCAGCGAGACGGAGCCGCTGGTGGACGCGCTGAACGGCTTCGGAGCCGCTTATCGCGATGCCCTGGCCGCCGCCATCGTCGAGCGTTTGGGGGTGAAGGCGGTGTCGCCCGATGCGGATATTGACCTGGCCAACGCCGCCTTCCGCGCCTTGGCCGATGGTGGCGAGGCGTTGCGATGGGAGCCGTTGTTCTTCGACTGGTTCGGCGGCGCGGCGTCCGAGGCGCGGGCCATGAGGGGATCGCGCGCCGCGATCTACGGTGGCGAAGGGTTCGTGCGCTTTCGTGAGCTGTTGTCCGAGCATGAACCCGACCGTCCGGAACGCCTGGACAGCGCCTATTTCGCCGCCGCAGACCCCGAGGAACTGCTCTACGACCAGATCGAGGCGCTATGGGAGCCGATCGCCGAACGCGACGACTGGTCGGCCTTCGAGGCCAAGCTGGTGGCAATCGAGGCGGCCCGCCTCGGCTGGGCCCTGTAGCGCCTTGCCTTCCCCTGCGGCTGGCGCCGCATCGCGCAATCATTGCAATCAATTGGAATCCCGCCCCATGCCTACCTTGTTCGACCCGATCCGCCTGGGCGACCTCGATTTGCCCAATCGCGTGATCATGGCCCCCTTGACCCGCATGCGGGCCGACCCGGCGACCCGCGCGCCAACCGATCTGGTGGCGACGCAATATGCACAGCGAGCCTCGGCGGGGCTGATCCTGGCCGAGGCGACATCGGTGGACCCAATGGGCGTCGGCTACGTGGGCACGCCCGGCATCTGGTCGACTGAACAGACTGAGGGCTGGAAGCGTGTGACCGCCGCGGTGCACGCGGTCGGCGGGCGCATCGCCCTGCAACTCTGGCATGTCGGCCGGATTTCCGAACCGCTGGTGCTGGACGGCGCAACGCCGATATCTTCCAGCGCCATCGCTTGCGACGGCTTCATCAGCCACCAGCGTCCAAAGCGGCCGTTTCCGGTCCCTAGAGCGTTGGAAACGGACGAGGTGCCGGGCGTGGTCGCAGGCTTCCGGAGGGCGGCTGAAAATGCCCAGGCGGCGGGGTTCGACGGCGTCGAAATCCATGGCGCCAACGGCTATCTGCTTGACCAGTTCCTTCAGGATAGCTGCAACAGGCGCACCGACATCTACGGTGGCCCGATCGAGAACCGCGCTCGCCTACACCTGGAGGTCACCGACGCCTGTATCTCGGTGTGGGGCGCCGACAGGGTCGGCATGCACCTCGCGCCGCGTGGCGACGCCCAAAGCATGGGCGACAGCGATCCGCGCGGAACCTTCACCTATCTGGCGCGCGAACTGGCCAGGAAGAACATCGCCTATCTTTTCCTGCGCGAATATATCGGCGCCGACCGCCTGGCGCCGGCGATCAAGGCGGCCTTCGGCGGCCCGGTAATCGTCAACGAACAGTTCACGCTGGAGCAATCGATCGCCGATCTGGATGCGGGCGTGGCCGACGCCATCGGCTTTGGCCGCAGCTTCATCGCCAATCCCGACCTGCCGGCGCGGTTGAAGGCCGGGGCGCCGTTGAACGAGTTGAACGCGGCCACGCTCTACGCGCCGGGCCCGGCTGGCAACACCGACTATCCGGTGATGGAGACAGTCGCGGCCTGAAGTATGGCCCGCCTCCTGACCTACAATGTGCACCGCTGTGTCGGAACCGACGGCCGGCTTGACGTAGGACGGGTGGCGGATGTGATCGCGGCTCAGGCGCCCGATATCGTCGCCCTTCAGGAGTTGGATGTCGGTCGTGCTCGCACGGGCCATGTGCATCAGGCCGAGGCGCTGGCCCGCCGCCTGGGCATGGCTTTTCACTTCAACGCCGCCTTGCGCGTCGAGGCCGAACTCTACGGCGACGCGATTCTGACCGCGCGGCCCGAACGTCTGATCAAGGCGGGGCCGCTGCCCGGGCGTCCGGGCCAGCCCTGGCTGGAGCCGAGGGGCGCCCTCTGGGTGGCGGTCGAGATCGATGGGATCGAGCTGCAGGTCATCAACACGCACCTTGGCCTGGTCCCGCGCGAGCAGCGCGATCAGGCGACGGTCCTGGCGGGGCGTGATTGGCTTGGAGCCCCGGAGCGGCGCGATCCCGTGATGCTGGTGGGCGACTTCAACGCCACGGCGCTTTCCGGCGTCTACAGGATTTTGTCCGCGGGTTTGACGGAGGCCCGCCGCCTGTCGCCCCGCGGTGGGCGAGCCCCGACCTTTCCGTCGCCGGCGCCGTTACTGGCCATCGACCACGTGTTTGTCAGCACGGGCATCAGCGTTGAGGCGGTCAGGACGCCAGGCGATCCCTTGTCCCGCCGCGCATCGGATCACCGGCCTCTGGTGGTGGATTTTCGTCCGCATAGACCTTGATCCGGGCCTCGAGGGCGCGCCGGCGCCTCCATGGTCGAAACGAGTCCTCCGGACCCATGGGGTCGCCGATGTGCATCCTTGCGATCAGGGCGGTCACGGGATTGAGCTTCGTGGATGGGATCGGCCTCAACCGGCAATAACCGCCGTGGCGGAGGGCTTCGATGGCCTGGCCAAGGCTCTGCTCGCGCTTGATCGCGGTCTCCACCACTTCGCTTCCGCAGCCGAGCCAATGGGCGACCAGGGTGGTTCGCAGTCCGGCGATGGTCGCCCGGGCGTCCGGCGCCGTGGGTCCGTCCGCTTCAAGGGAGAGGTCGCATTCGGTGTCGAAGCCGAAGGAACGGTTGTCCAGATTGGCCGAGCCGATACGCACCAGTTCATCGTCGATGATGGTCAGCTTGGCGTGGACGATCATATCTCGTCCCAGGGTGGTGACCGGGCCGTAAATCCGGAAGCGGCCATGCCGGTCGGCCTGTTGCAGCTGCTCTATGAACCGCGAACGGGTGGGGTCCATTGTCATGCGGTCGAAATAGCTCGGTGAACGCCCGCCGGAGATCAGCACGACTTCGGGCCCCTTCGGCTCCCCAAGGCGGCGCGCGAGGGCGTCCCCCATCAGTTCCGAGGTGAAATACTGATTTTCCATGTAGATGCAGTGCTTGGCCGCCGCGATCCCGGCCAGATGCAGCGCCTCGGCTTCCCGAACCGCCGCCTCGCCCCGCCAGGCGGCCTCGGTACGAGACAAGCCCACGCGCGCCTGCTCGAACATGATCGGAACGCCCGTGGGCCAGTTCGCCGCCCGAGGTGACAGCTCGAGTGTCTCGCCCGTGCATCGCCGCCAGCGGCGCCGAAACAAGTCTCCCAGAGCCGCGGCGGGAGGACCGTCCACCAGGGCCATGACTTCATGTCGGCTGGGGAAGAAAACCTTATCGCCCTTGGTGGTTTCCCGCCGCGGATCGTCGTCCAGATGCGCCGGTGTGTCCCAGCGATCCTGACCGATGTCACAGCCGCCGCAGAAGGCCAGGGTGTCGTCGATGACGATGACCTTCTGGTGGTGGCACGCCCCGAGCGGCAGCTTGCCGTCGAGCACGAATTTCACCCGGCTCCCGCCGAACACGCCTCGGTCGGCGATCGGAAAGAACTTCTGGGTGGCCGCCACCGGCAGGGCCGATTGCCAGCATAGGATGCGGATATCGAGAACAGGGCGCTCGTCGCCAAGTCGTTTCAGGAATCCAGCGATGTCTTCCTCACCCACAGCCGCGCCGCCCGGCTTCGGGTTCAGGCGGGTATCCGGCTCAAAGGCCCAGTTGAGAAAATAAATCGATCGCCGAGCCTGGCCGATCGCCTCCCGGGCGGCGTCGAAATAGGCCTGACCGTCGACCAGAATGGTGGCGCGGCCAGTGGCGCCGACCCGCCAACAGAGTCTCCCTTGTTCCAGCAGCAATCGACGCACCCTCCGACACGGCGGGCCTTGAACGCGCGAACCGTCCAATTAGCCCCACGGAAACGAGTTTTCGCGATCAGGCGTAACCGATTGCCCGCTTCTGGTCCTCCACTATGGTCTTCGCCGCGCGCCAGTAGTGGAACGCGGCCCACAGGCCGGTGGGGGCCAGGATCAGCAGGGCCAGGCGCAGGGAGGCGGCGTCGGCGCCGCGGGGTCCGGCGAACTGGTCGCTCATCCAACCGACGATCCAGGGCGCGACGATCAGGTTCAGCACATTGGCCGAGACCAGCGAGACGGCCATGAACATCGCCCGCATCCTGGCCGGGGCCAGATTCTGCACCAGGCCCATGGCGGGGCCGATGTAGAAATAGATCGCTGGAATGAACAGCCACAGCATCGCCGTGGCCACGGGCAACGAGTGCGTAAAATAGGCCATGAAGGAGGGTATGGTGCAGACGGCGGTAACGCCGGCCAGCAGCCAGGCCACGCGCCGGGGGTCGGTGAATACCGGCCGCGACAGCGCCCAGGCCGTGACCAGGGTGGCCAGCGACCCGGCGACGAGGTGGATGGGTCCGAGAATGGCGCCCGCCCCATCCACGCCCAGGCCATAGGCGCGCTGAAGATAGGTGGCGGTGAAATACATCAGGCCCCAGCCCCAAAAGGCGGATAGCGCGCCGCCGGTCATGACATGGAAACTGGCCTTCTGGCTGATCATGAACCGAAGCGTCGCCAGCAGGGAAGGCGTCGCCGTATCGACGGTCTGATCGAGGCGCCCACGCTCCGGCTCGCGGATGGTCGCCCAGACCAGAAGGCCAATTGCCACGCCCGGCACGCCCAATACGAAGAAGGCGGCCCGCCAGCCGTAGTGGCTGGCTACCAGCCCGGCCAGATCGGCGCCCAGCCAGGCGCCCAGCGGCGCCCCCAGAGCGAACACCGCCAGGGCCATCGGCCGCCGGCCGGCCGGGAAATAATCGCAGATGATCGAGCTGGCCGACGGGGTGCCGCCCGCCTCGCCCACGCCGACCCCGATCCGCGCCAGCATGAAAGTGGGCCACGAGCGCGACAGGCCGCACAGCGCGCTCATGGCCGACCACACCACCAGGGAGGCAGACAGGATATTGCGGCGGTTGGACCGGTCGGCCAGCCAGGAAAGTGGGATGCCAAAGGTGACGTAAAACAGGGCAAGCGGCGCGCCGGTCAGCAGGGCGATCTGGCTGTCGGTCAGATGGAACTCATTGCGGATCGGGTCCAGCACCGTGGAGACCACATACCGGTCGGCGATGCTGATCGCATAGACGACGCACATCACGGCCAGCACATACCAGCGTCGGGCCAGGGTGGGGATGGTCGCTGAATCCATCTTCACGCTGGTATCCAGGATTGTCGCCATGTGTTGGTGTTCCCTGATCCGATTACCCAGCCCCAGCTATTAGTCGCCGCAACCCGGGTAGCGGTCCAGGGTCGACTTGATGGTGGTGTGTCACCACCGTGGAGCGTAAGATCTAGCCGCCGTCTACCTAAAAGGATCCAATCCCATGCAATACCGTCAACTGGGCGCCAGCGACCTGAAGGTCTCCGAAATCTCCCTGGGATCGTGGCTGACCTATGGCGTGGGTGTAGAGCGCGATAGCGCTACCGCCTGCGTGAACAAGGCCTTCGATCTGGGCATCAACTTCATCGACACCGCCAATGTCTATGGCCGGGGCGCGACCGAGACGTTCCTGGGCGAGGCGTTGGCCGGGCGCGCGCGGGATTCCTACGTCCTGGCCACCAAGGTCTATTTCCCGATGAGCGCGGCCGACAAGGGCCTGTCGCGCGCCCAGATCGCCAAACAGATCGAAGCCTCGCTGAAGCGCCTGAACACCGACTTCGTCGATCTCTATCAATGCCACCGCTATGACACCGACACGCCGCTGGAAGAGACCATGGCGGCGCTCAGCGACGTGGTTCGCCAGGGCAAGGCCCGCTACATCGGCTTCAGCGAATGGTCGGCGCCCCAGATCGAGGCCGCCGCCAAGCTGGCCGGGATGGAAAAGTTCGTCTCCAGCCAGCCGCAGTATTCGCTGTTGTGGCGTCGGCCGGAGGAAAAGGTGATCCCGCTGTGCGCGGCCAGCGGTGTGTCGCAGATCGTCTGGTCGCCGCTGGCCCAGGGGGTGCTCTCGGGCAAATACCTGCCTGGCGCGGAGAGGCCCGCCGACTCCCGCGCGAGCAGCGAATCGATGGGCCAGATGATGCAGAACTGGCTGACGCCCGAGATCCTGGCCGCAGTCCAGAAGCTGAAGCCCCTGGCGGCCGAGGCCGGATGCAGCCTGTCGCAATTCGCTCTGGCCTGGGTGCTGCGCGAACCCAATGTCGCCTCCGCCATCGTCGGCGCCAGCCGCCCCGCCCAGTTAGAGGAAAACGCCGCCGCGTCGGGGATGAAGATCGACCCGGCGCTGTTCC
>JAYTXV010000195.1:0-14475 GCA_043742805.1 Caulobacteraceae bacterium
CTGACCGTATTCGGCCGCGTCATGACTCCCAACCTTCACGCGCTGGCTCGCCAGTTCGTCGATCTGGACGCCTTCTTCGACAGTGGCGAGAGCAGCAACACCGGCTGGAACTGGACCATGGCCGGCCGCACCAACGACTGGACCGAACGCGAAGCGCCGGTGAATTACGCCGGACGCGGCCTGCAATACGACCAGGAGGGCGCCAACCGGAACGTCAATGTCGGCCTGGCGTCGTTGGCCGAGCGTCTTGCCTTCAACCCGCTCTCGCCGAAGGATCCGAACGTCCTGGCCGGCGCCCGGGACGTGGCCGCGCCGGACGGCCCCGACGGGCTCGAGGGCAAGGGTTACCTTTGGGACCAGGCATTGGCGGCCGGTCTGACGGTGCGCAACTGGGGCATGTATGGGGACCTTTCACTTTATTTTCCCCAGGCCGGGGCGGCGCGCACGCCGCTCGAACGGGAGCCCTGGAAGTCGGGCCTGCGGGTGTTCACCCCGGCCAAAGCCTCACTGATGGGGATAACAGACCCCTATTTCCGCGGCTTCGACCAGTCCTTCCCCGATTATTGGCGTTTCAAGGAATGGGAGCGCGAGTTCGATCAGTTCGCGGCCAAGGGATCGGCGCCCAACCTGATGATGCTCCGCTTGCCACACGACCACACCGGCGACTTCGGCAAGGGTCTGGACGGGGTCAATACAGTGGAGACCGAACTGGCCGACAACGACTATGCGGTCGGTCTGGTGATCCAGAAGGTCGCCCATAGCGCCTTCGCCAAGGACACCCTAATCTTCGTGGTCGAGGACGACGCCCAGGACGGCCCTGATCACGTGGACGCCCATCGCTCCATCGCGTTCGTCGCCGGACCCTATGTGAAACAAGGCGCGGTGGTGTCCCATCGCTACGCCACGGTCAATTTGATCCACACTATTGAGACGGTCCTCGGCATTAGCCCCATGGGCCTCAACGATGCGCTCGCCGAGCCCATGGTTGATGTCTTTGACACCACCCGGGCAGACTGGACCTACGACGCCCGCGTCCCGACCGTCCTGCGTTCGACGGCCTTACCCCTGCCGCCGCTGGCCGCCGCCGAAGCGGCCTGCCCGGTAAAGACCCGTTCCGCTGGCTATTGGGCCGCCGCCATGGCCGGGCAGAACTTCGCCGAGGAAGACCGGCTGGACACCGCCGCCTTCAATCTGGCCCTGTGGCGGGGCCTGAAGGGCGATAGCCCATATCCGGCGGTCCGGGACGGCCGGGATCTCCGCCAAGGCAGACCAGGCCTGCTCGCCGCCGCGGGGGTGACGCTCTGTAACTGAGAGGGTGGGCTCTGTGTCAGACCAGCGGCGAGATTGCCTCCAGAACCGGTCCGATCTCATCGTGAAGCGCCAGATCCGCGAAGCTGTCCTGGTCGGTTGGTTCGCGGTTGACAATGGCCAGATTGGCGCCGTTGCGCTTGGCCATCAGCGGCAGGCCCGCGGCGGGATACACCACTAGGGATGAGCCGAGCACCAGAAACAGATCGCAGGCCAGGGCGGCGGCTTCCGCACGCGTCACCGGGCCGACGGGCATGGACTGGCCGAAGGAAATCGTCGCGGTTTTGACGATCCCGCCGCAGGCGACGCAGGTTGGAATGATGCTCCGTTCCATGAACGGACCCTTCAAATCCCGCAGTTCATGGCGCAGGCCGCAGTTCAGACAGGTGGCATAGCCGGCGTTGCCATGCAGTTCGACCACTTGGTCTTCTGGAATGCCCGAATCCTGGTGAAGATTATCGACGTTCTGGGTGATCACCACGCTGACCTTGCCGCTGGCGACCAGCCTGGCGACGGCGAAATGTCCGGCGTTGGGTTTGGCGCCGGTCCATCCGGCCACGCCGGAAAAGGCCCGGGTCCAGGCCTCGCGGCGGCGCTCCTCGCTGGCCATGAAGTCCTGGAAATAGATCGGTTTCATCCGGCTCCAGACGCCACCGGGGCTTCGGAAGTCGGGAACCCCCGACTCCGTCGACATCCCAGCGCCCGTGAAGATCACCGCGCGCTGGGCCTGGTTCAACAGCGCCGCCAGTTGTTCACGCCCGGCCATGGCGGCCTAACCGCGGATCAGATTGCCAGGACCGGCTATCTCGGCGGTCTTGGCCAAGCGACCGGAGAGATACAATCCCAGGACGAGCGCCGTGAACGGGATCAGGGCCAGGGCGTCGGACCAGGGACCCGAGAAGAACGGGTTGCGCGCCGTCATCATGTCGGTGACGGACTGATTGAAGCTGGTCAGGGCGCCGGCCATGAAGGCGATGCCGATGCCCGCTATGGCCCCGCCGGCGATATAGCCCGAAGCGACCAGCACGCCGGGGCTCTTATCGGTCTCGGCGATCAGTTGCTCCGGGCTGAGATCGGCGCCGCGGAAGCGGTGTTTCAGATGCCGGTCGACCATCCATCGCACCATTCCGCCAATGAAGATCGGCATGGAGGAAGATATTGGCAGGTAGACCCCCACGGCGAAGGCCAGGGAAGCGATGCCGCACATCTCAAGCACCACGGAAATCGCCCCGCCGAGGATGACCAGCGTCCAGGGCAGCTGTCGATTCAGAATACCCTTGATGATGTAGCTCATCAGGGTTGCCTTTGGGGCCGCGAACTTGTTGACCGCAGTACCATCGGGCCGGACGCGATGCGTGCCGTTGATCCCGGGATCGACCAGATAGGCCGGTGTCCCGGAGGTGTTGATCAGATAGCGTCCGGCCGGCCCACCGGCGTCATCGGTCTTTTGCCAGACGCGATAGGAGCCGGGATCGGATTTCGCCTGGGGCCCGCGCAGGTGGTCCTTGGGTAAGGTGGCGACGATAGCTGGGTTCAATTTCCAGTCCGCCGGGGTGGCGGCCTCGCCCGGCGCATGGGCGGCGCCTGACTTCAGCGGCACATACACAGTGGCGGCATCATTCAGAGCCAGCAGTATCGGACCCAGCACCAGCGCCGAGGCGAGGGCTCCCGCCAGTATGGCGATCTGCTGCGATCGCGGCGTCGAGCCGATCAGGAAGCCAGTCTTCAGGTCCTGGGAGGTCGTCCCGCCGTTCGACGCGGCGACGCAGACGATCCCACCAACGGACAGGGCGGTGACGTAGTAGCTGGGTCCCGTCCATCCCAAGGCCAGGAAGATCAGGCAGGTCAGCAGCAGGGTCGCCACCGTCATCCCCGAAATCGGGTTGGATGACGAGCCGATCTCGCCGGTCAGGCGCGAGGACACGGTGACGAACAGGAAACCGAAGATCACGATCAGCAGGGCGCCCAGAATATTCATGTGCAAGCTGTGCGCCATCAGTATTCCAGCCATCAGCAGGATCAGGCCGATACCGACGACTCTTGGCGACAGATCGAGATCTGTGCGCGAGGTCGCTTCGCGCTGAATGGTCTCGGCCCTGCGGCCTCGCCAGTCGCTTAACCCTCCAGCCACACCGCGCGCAATCATTGGCAGGGCGCGGAACACGCTGATGATGCCGCCGACCGCCACGGCCCCGGCGCCGATATAGAGTACATAAGCGCCGCGAATCTGGTCGGGCCCCATGGTGGCGATTTGCGCCGTCCCGGGGGGGATGACCGTGGTCGCCGCCGCGCCGAAGAAGTGGATCGCCGGTATCAGGACCAGGTAGGCCAGCACCCCGCCGGCCGCCATGGTCGAAGCGATCTTCGGCCCGATGATATAACCGACGCCCAATAGCTCCGGAGAGATTTCCGCCGACACCGAACCTGCGGCCAGCGGCGCTCCGAAAATCTTCTCCGGCGTATCCTTCCAAAGCTTGAAGGCTTCCATGCCCAGCTTGTAGATCATGCCCGCGCCGAAACCGCCGAATATGGCCGCGGCGCCTGATTTGGCGGCGTCCTCGTCGGCCGTCTTCTCGGGGTCGGCTTGCCCCATCGCGCGCTCGGCCGGGGTGGCTCCGGCCTTCAGCACCTCGGCGCAAGCCGTGCCCTCCGGGTATTTGAGGATTCCGTGCTGTTGAACGATCAGGGCGCGGCGAAGCGGGATCATCATCAGAATGCCGAGCAGCCCGCCCAAAATGCCCACCAGCATCACTCGCGTGATCTCAAGGTCGAAGCCCAGGATCATGATCGCCGGCATGGTCACACCGATGCCGAAGGCGATCGACTCGCCCGCCGAACCTGCGGTTTGGACAATATTGTGCTCAAGGATGGTCGCCGAACGAAGGCCGAGCCGGCCTAGCAGTCGAAACAGCGTCAGCGAAATTACCGCCACCGGAATCGACGCGCTCACGGTAAGGCCGACCTTCAGGACCAGATACAGAGACGAAGCCCCGAAAACCACGCCCAGCAGCACGCCAACGATAAGCGGCGTGAGGGTGAGTTCGCGCAGGTTCGCCGAGGCGGGAATCAACGGACGATGCGGAAGGGTCAATTTACCTCGCAGCTGCTAATCACAGCATCTGAGCACACGCCTCGGTCAGGAGCCAGAGCGCGCCGCCCGTCCGGCAGCCTAAAGCGTCCTCACGGGTTCGACGCGGTAGCGCGCGGGGAAAAGCGTCTTGAGCGCGGCGACTTTCGGCATGTCATAGGTGGCGATGTAAGGCTGGTTGGGATGTAGAAGCAAAAAATCCTGGTGGTAGCGCTCCGCGACAAAGAAGCCCTTAAACGGGTCTATGCGCGTGACGATCGGCTGCTTGAAGATTTTCGCCGCGTTCAGCTGGGCAACATAACGCTGAGCGACAACTTTCTGACTGTCGTCCATATAAAAGATGTTGCCGCGATATTGTGTGCCCTCATCGGGGAACTGATGATTGAGCTGAGTTGGGTCTGTCGCTACCGAGAAGTAAATCCGCAGGATTTCTCCGTAGGATATCTGGCGTGGGTCGAAGAGGATTTTCACCGATTCGGCGTGGCCGGTCGTGCCTGTGCTGACCATTCCGTAGTCAGCCGTAGCCTTGAGGCCGCCTGCATAGCCGGAGAGAACTTGCGTCACACCCTTGACGTGTTGAAACACCCCTTGGACACCCCAGAAGCATCCGCCGGATAGCACCGCAGTCTGGCTCGCGGCGGTCGACGACGGCTGATCGAACACCGGCGCCGGGGCTCTAACAGGCATGGCGGAGTCGCCGCCTGCGACCGAAGCGCCCCCGACGAGGGTCGTGGTGATCATGACCGCCAGAATCGTTGCGACGCCGAAGGTCAGGCGATTAGATCGATGACCGCCGGGAGGAGAGGGTTTCTCTGACATTGATGATCGTCTCCGTGAAAAACGGGCGGCGGCCGTCGCCGCTCATTACTACAATCCGAGTTTGCGGCCAGCGCTAGCCCGGTTGCATCCGGTTTTCCATCCAGCCTAAGTTATACTCCTGGCGTCTGCTGGCGGATCAACGCGCCGCGCATGTGGCCGCCAGCCGACGCGATACACCGTGGTCTTGTCGGCTTGCAGAGCCTAGCTTGTCCTGGGTGTTTGATCGGGAGACCCCATGACATTGCTGCTGAATCTTCTGTGGTTCTTTCTGGGTGGCTTCGCTACCGGTTTCGCATGGTTGGTCGGTAGCGCCGTCCTGGCGGTCACGGTCGTTGGACTTCCGTGGGCCGCGGCGGCCTTCAGGATCGGGGTTTTCTCGTTCGCGCCGTTCGGTTCGACCGTTGTCGACCGACGCATGGCCACCGGCCACGAAGATCTGGGCACTGGGCCGCTGGGTCTAATATTGAACGTGGTTTGGTTCCTTTTCGCCGGCTGGTACATCGCCCTGGCGCACCTGCTCGTGGGCGCTGTCCAATGCATCACCATCATAGGAATTCCCTTCGGACTACAGCACTTCAAACTGGCTGTCATCGCGCTCGCTCCGGTGGGCAAGAGCGTTGTTCCCGCCTGAGCTTGGCGTACTTTCCGGGAAATAATTGATGACGATACTGGTGACGGGCGGAACAAAGGGCATTGGGCTTGCCATTGCCAAGCGCTTGGCCGCGCGAGGCAAGACCCTTGTCCTCGGCTACCTTGGCGATGAACGCGCGGCGGAGGAAGCGGTCGTGGCGATCCGAGCCCTCGGCGCCCAGGCTCAGAGCGTTCGCGCGGATCTTGGCGCCATCGATGGCGCTGAAACGGCCATGGCCGTGGTGGCGAAGCTCGGTCAACCCCTGACCTGCCTCGTCCACAGCGCCGCGATGATCTACCCGACTTCCTTGTTGGAGGCTGATCTGCCGCGCTTCACCCAGGCAATTCAAACCAATGGCCTGTCGCTGCTTTACCTCGTTCAGAAAGCTTTGCCTCATTTGACTGCGGGCGGCAGTATTGTGTTCATCTCAAGCGCCGGCGCCCGAACCGCCTCGCCACGCTACGGCGCCCTGGGCGCCGGAAAGGCCCTGGCGGAAAGCCTTATCAGATATCTGGCGCTGGAGTTGGCGCCCCGCGGCGTGACGATCAATGCCGTCGCGCCGGGGCTTGTCCGCACCGGTTCGGTTGCCTCGATGGTTGGCGGCGACGCGGCGGCGGAACAGATATTCGAGCGGGCGGAGCGTTCAAATCCATCGGGCCGTATGAGCCGGGACGAAGACTATGTCGAACTGGTCGCCTTTTTGGCCGGACCCGGAGCCCGGTTCATCCAGGGTCAGGTGATCCATGCCAATGGCGGCGCCTATGTCAGTTGACGCCCACGCTTGGGTCCTGGGGTCCGATTTCGCCAATACCAGTGCCAGCGTAGCGAGCGACCGGCAGACGGCCGCCTTTTCCAAATTTTGGTATGAGACGCCCGCGATTGGCTACGGCGCCAATATTGCGGTCCGGCGGGTCTGGCCGAATGAAACCCTTTAACTGGGCTTGGATTTCCGCAGGGCCGCGGGCGATGACCGCGAGACCTTTCGACCGATTGCGGGCGTTTTGACCGAAAGAAAGCCGATAGGTGCGGAGACAATGACCGGTGGCGTCTATGGCAAGGCGACTAGGTAGGATGACCCGTGGCTGCTCGGCTGGCCCGCGCCTCGATATCGGTGGCGTTGGGCGCTTGCGTATTTGCCGGAGACGATGATCACCATCGTCTCCGGTTTAGAACCATAAGTCGCCGAAACGCCGATGCAGATGAATAGTTTACGTCCGTCTGCCGGATCGGTGCGTTTTCTGGACCTATTCTAGTGTACGCTTGCTTCCGGAGTCGTCTTGGCTGCCGCCTTCCGGTGATGTTTCGCCATGTGGCCGTGAGGCTTGGTGGGTTTCTCCATCGGATTTGCAATCGGCTGCATCGTCACCGGAGCCACGTCGGCCAGGGCTGGGCCAAAGCCAGCCATGCCCACGGCAAAAACCGCAATAACAAGAGCAGTGCGTTTCATCCTGTTGTTCCTCAGAGTGTTGCAGGCTTGCGACAGCCCTTATCGATTTAGATAGCGTCATTCTTGAGCCGCGAAAAGGCCTGGATCGCTCTATACCGAATACGAGATGTTGGTTGGTGACGAGTAGAAAATTGACGTCAGGCCTGTCGCCGCGTTATGGCTTGCTGTCGGGGTGGGCGTGTTCGTATTAGGACGGAAATATAATGAAATCGTTCAGAGCGACCGCTGTGGTTATTTTTGCCGCCGTGGCCCTCGCGGGTTGCAAGTTTCCCGGCGCCGGGGACGCAAAGCTGCCGACAGGTCAAGTCGTCGCTCAAGTGGCTGGTCACGAAGTCACGCTGCGGGATTTGCAAGCGGAGATGGGGGATGAAACTATTTCCGACCCCAAGGCACGTAAGAGTGCCGAGCAGGCGGCCTTGGGTAATATCGTCGGTCGGACAATTCTGGCCGATGCCGCCCGCGAACAGGGGATCGATAAAACCCCTGACTTCGCCATCCAAAAGCAACGCGTATACGATACTTTGCTGGTTCAGACTCTTCAGCAGAAAATAGCCGGGCAGGTTCCGCAGCCGACCAAGCAGGAAGGGCAGGAATTTGTCACGGGTCACCCAGATATATTCAGCGAACGAAAAGTCTTTCTAGTCGATCAGATACGCATGGCCCGTCCCACCGACCCAGCCGTGCTCAAGAGCCTGGAGCCCCTGAAGACGCTGGATCAGGTCGAGGCCCTGCTCAAGACGAATAGCATTCCGTACCAAAGAGCTGGTGGATCATTGGACTCTGTTGGCGCCGACCCCCGTCTGGTGGATCAGATTTTGAAATTGCCTCCCAATGAAGTGTTCGTGATGCCCGGCGGCAATGGTTTAATTGTGAACCAGATTCGAGAGACCAAGGTCATTCCGTTCACAGGAGATCCGGCGCTCGATTATGCTATGAAATTGATCGCCCGGCAGCGGACCCAGGAAACCATCCAGCGTTCGATGAGGGAGCTGATGTCGAAGGCGGCCCCGAACGTGCAGTTTAATAAAGACTATGCGCCTCCGAAACCGGTTGCCGCTGCCGCCCCGGCTGGCGGCGGCCAGCCGGCCGGGGACGCCACCAGGAAGCCTTAGGCCGGCGGTGGCCTTTTCCTGGCGAGTTCTGGGTCCACAGATTTGACGTCCGCAGCCGGTTATGTCTGGTTCCGGTCCGAGAATTCTCTTGGCGCCAAGTTGGATTGCGCGCCCGCGTGCTAATATTAAGGCCTGTAGTCTTCACCGGATCTGGTCTATGCGGGCGGAGAAACCCCGGTTCGGGCGTCGACGGCGTCAATCGGTCTGATCGGAGATATTGGAACGATGCACAAACAAGTTTTTTGCGGCATGGTCGCGGTCAGTTTGGCGAGCTTGGCCATGGTCACGGGTGGTTCGCCCGCTCTTGCCGCGCCGGCGGCTTCCGATGCGCGGGCGGCGCTCGCCTCGGCTTCTTACATCCTTGGGCCGGCCGACGTCATTGAGGTCAGCGTTCTCGGCCGCAACGATTTTACGACCAAGGGGCGGATTGATGGTGACGGCACCTTCCGTGTTCCGTTTATCGGGTCCATTGCCGCGGCAAATAGAACGGCAGTCCAACTGAGCGATGACATTGCCAGGGCGCTCGACGCTGGCGGTTATTTCGCTCATCCGATCGTCAAGGTCGAGGTTTCTTCCTTCGCGAGCCGGTATGTGACGGTCATGGGGGCGATCGTTCACCCCGATCTGGTCACCATCGATCGCGCCTACCGTCTCTCCGAAATCATGGCTCGCGCGGGCGGGGTCAAGGAAGGCGGCGCCGACTACGTTGTCTATATACCAATGAGCGGCGCGCATCGGGAGATCACGCTTGAAGCCATGGCGACCGGTGGTGGTCAGGACGACCCCTACGTTTCCCCCGGCGATAAGGTCTATGTCCCCGAGGCGGCTGTTTTCTACATTTCCGGACAGGTCAAGACGCCCGGCGCTTTCCCTCTCAAGCGGGATATGACTTACCGAATGGCGATCTCAAGGGCCGGTGGGTTGACTGATTCTGGTAGCGACAAGAAAATTAGGGTTACGCGGGGCGGCAATAAAACCGCGCATACAAATATTGATAGCAAGGTCATGCCAGGCGACACCGTCGTGATCGGTGAGCGCCTGTTCTAGCGGCTGTCGTCGCCAGCCTGAGTGCGAAAGGTCCGATTCCCGACAGATTGTTGTGGTCCAAGTGCTAGATGGCAAGGTGCAGGCTGTTCCGCCGAAGGGCTGAAGGCGCCGCGCGAGGCGTAATTCCTAGGAGGTGCCGGTGAATATACTTCAATTCCTAACTATACTTTGGGCCCGACGCGTTCTTATCGTCGCGGCTACGGTAAGTTGCTTGGTCGGCGCACTTATTGTCTGTGCTCTGCTTCCGCCGCGCTGGGAGTCCGTAGCGCGGGTGGTGCTCAATGACGTGAAGCCGGACGTCGATACAGGCCAGGTCATCTCCGGCGCCTCGATGCGGTTTTATATCACCACGCAGGAGTCGTTGATTACGGACTATACCGTGGCTGGCCGAGTCGCCGAGCAGATTGGCTGGCTGTCGGACCCGGACCTCATCGCCCAGTATCAGCACCGGCCCGCCCATGACCAACGCGATTTTCGACACTTTCTGGCTGATCTGATCATTCAGGGAACGAAGGTCGATCTAATCGCTGGCACGAATATAATCGAGATCACCTACGCCGCCGGGACATCGGCGGGCGCGCAGGCCGTCGCCGACGCTCTACGGAAATCTTATATAACGGCGTCGCTGGACCTCGCGCACCAGGACGCCATGCAAAACGTCAATTGGTTCACGCAGCAGATGGCCAAGACCAAACAGGCTCTTGACGATGCCGTTAAAGCCGAGTCCGACTATGAGCGCGCAAACGGCATCGTGATGCAGGACAAAGGCGTGGACGTTGAAAGCGCCCACCTTGAGTCGCTCAGCTCACAGGCGGCGCCGGCTTTCCTGCCGAACCCGCCGGATCAGCAATCCACGAGCTCAGCTTTCCAGCTAGCAACCGTCGAGGCGTCTTTGGCTTCGGCGACCAAGACCTTAGGTCCGAACAATCCGGAGGTTGTGGAGCTCAGGACCAAGCAGGCGGCTCTCGTGACCCTGGTGGCCAGGGATAGAGCCAATGCACAGGCAGCCGCGGCGCGAGCGCTAGAGGGCGGCGCGAAAAACCTTGAGCATTCAGTTGCCGCTCAACAGCAAAAAGTCATTGCCCACAGCGAGCAGATCGGCCGGTTGAACCAACTCCACCAGGACGTGATTCTGCGTCAGGCCGAATACAAGGCGACGTCCGAGAAAGTCAGTCACTTCCGGGAGCAAGCTAATTCGGGCGACGCCGGCGTTACATCGCTCGGCAACGCCTTGACCCCAAGCGATCCAACCTTCCCCAACTATCTCTTGATCGTTCCTGGCGGCATCATCCTTGGCCTCGGCGTCGGTGTCCTGATGAGTTTGCTTTTGGAACTGCTTGGGCGCCGCGTCCGAACGGTCGAGGATTTGGACCTGGATCATGATATTCCGCTGATCTGTGTGGTTCCCTGGCCGAGCGCTCAAAGCCAACAAAATTCGTCCGCGCGCGGATGGTCGCGTCTGTGGGCATGGTGGCCATCAAATCGAGGAGCGATCCGCGTATGAGTGAGACCCTGACACTTGATAATCTCCAGCGGCTCGAGACAGCAGCCCCTGAGGTCGCGGTTCAACCTGACGCGACCGCGCGGATCTTTGGCTTCGCGCCATCCTTGGTGATGGTCGTGGACTCTAGCTGCCCGCAGGCGGATGCCATTCGCGCTCTTCGCACCCACATCATGGCTCAACACATCAACCTAGGTCGTAGGGCCTTGGCCGTGTGTGCACCGAACGTCGATGTCGGTTGCTCTTTCGTCGCGGCCAACCTTGCGGTTTCGCTTTCACAGATTGGGGTGAAGACCCTTTTGATCGATGGTGATCTGCGCAATCCCTCGTTGGCTCGGATGATCCGGCGGTCGGATGGGAACACTGGTCTGACTGAGTGCCTCCAGTCACCGGGTGCCCCCTTTGCATCGAACATTGATTCCGATGTGCTACCAAACCTATCGCTTTTATACGCGGGCGGCAGCGTAGCCAACACCCAGGAACTGCTTGGCGGAGAACACTTCAAGGCCCTGATGAACTATTGCCTCAGGGAATACGATGTCACCATTGTTGATACCCCGCCAGCCAATACCTCAACTGACGCGCGCCGGATTGGCAGTGTCGTTGGATATGCTTTGATCGTGACGGCAAAGGATAAAACCTTCGTAAAGGACATGAAAACCTTGGCCGGTGAGTTGCGATCAGACGGCTGTCTGCCGGTGGGTTCCGTCCTAAATGGCGCGTGATTTGATATGACCGCGGCGGCGGCGGCGGAGGGCTTTCGCCTGGGGAAGGTTACCCCAGGAGAGGTATGTCTCTGTGCCGGTTTTTTGGCACTCGCCTTGCCGACCATTTTTACCCTCGCCGACCAAGTCTGGTCGAGGGAATTTGGAGCCTACGGTCCTATCGTATTGGTGACGGGGCTTTGGCTGCTTTGGCGTCGCATCCCGGAGTTTCGAAGCGATGGTAGGCCCGGAAGCCTTTGGCTTACCGCAATATTGGTCGCTGCGGCCCTCACGTCCTACATCTTCGGCCGTGCCTATGACTTTACAACGCTGGAGACGGCAGGAGTTTATGGGGTGGGACTGGCAGTGCTTCAGGCGCGCGTCGGCGCCAAAGTCCTGTTCACCCATTGGTTTCCGCTGTTATATCTGGCGTTTGTCATTCCCGTGCCGAGTTCTGTTCTGGCGGATTTGACAGGTCCCCTAAAACAACTGGTATCGTTCGCGGCGACGGAATCGCTGCATGCATTTGGAATTCCCGTGGCGCGGGAAGGTGTTACGATTTTCGTGTCCCAATACCAGCTGCTCGTCGAAGATGCCTGTTCTGGCATGAACTCGATTGTAGGGCTGATCGCTGTAAGCCTTTTATATATTTACTTAATCCGAGGGTCATCTTGGATTTACTCATTAATTCTTGTTTCCTTTGTGATTCCCATCGCCATTGTGGCTAATATTCTTAGAATTATGGTTCTAATTTTGCTGACCTATTTTTTTGGCAACGAGGTCGCTCAGGGGTTCCTTCATCTCACGGCTGGGATGTTGCTTTTTACGAGCGCCCTGCTGTGTGTATTTGGGCTGGACCGGCTTATTGCCTATGGTCAGGTAAGGCTTGGAAAGGCGTCATGAGTTCACGCCGCGATTTTGTAATTGGCGCGGCTTGCCTCGCTGGCGCTGGTGCGGCCTACGCGCTGGCGCCCCGCCGGCGAGTTCTCCTCATGGAGCGCGACAACACACTGCAGGGGATCGTTCCCAGGGCTTTTTCGGGCTGGGTTTCCCAGGATGTGTCGGATCTTGTCGCGCCCAAGATCGAGGGCAGCCTAGTCTCCAAGCTATATGGAGAGACCGTAGGGCGTGTCTATACCCGAGGATCGTCAGGTCCCGAGGTGATGATGCTGATGGCGTACGGCGACACCCAGAGCGACGATCTCCAGCTGCACCGACCGGAGATTTGCTATCCGGCGTTCGGGTTCGCTATATCGCAAAGCGCACGGATCAATCTGATCCTGGGGGACGGTGTTTCAATACCGTCGCGACGGTTGGTGGCCGATGCTCCAGGGCGCAGGGAATCGATCATTTATTGGTCCCGCTTGGGCGAGTATTTACCTCTGGATCGGAAGGAGCAGCAGCTTGATCGCCTCCAGACCGCCATGCGAGGAGAAGTCTCGGATGGCCTTCTGGCGCGTTTTTCCGTCCTTGGCGCCGACCCCGCCGTCGGCGTGGCGGTCATCTCTGATTTGATTCCCGCCCTGATCCGCGCGGTCCCAGCGAATCTCAGGGCGGTGTTGATTGGTACGCAAAGAGCCGCCGCTTTGCGGGAGCGTGGTGTCTAGCTCTCCGCGCGGATCGCTTAAGTTTCAACGGGTTGTAGAAAAACCAATAAAGTCATGTATTTAGAGCCCCCGTAAAGGGTCGGTCGGCTTCCGTCCTGGCGAAAGAAGCGCTTGCTGAATTTATGATAGGCTAGAAGTGGTCGGAACTCGGCTGGGTTAGTAGTCAAAGACTGACAAATGAGAGGCGTATTGGATTGTTCTAAAATCACCTCTGGAAGTTAGCGGTGTATTGAGGCTGCGGGCGCGGTATGGCGCCTAGGCGCCGCGCATGTAGGCCGTTCTGGATGCGAGTTGGTTCGCCGGGGTTTGATTGGCGGCGCATCTGAGATAGACCTACTTTGCGGGTGGGGTTTAGACGGTACGTAATTTTGGTGTTGTCGTTTTGTCGGAGTGCCCACTCATGACCGATACCAGAGGCTTAGGTCGTCATCCGACCGTTGTGCGTGGAGTAACGGTCGATGTGTCTCAAAAAAGCGGCGTTTTGACCGTGCCAAGAGACACTTACCCAGGAGCACGGATTGGCGAAATAGATCGCCTTGAATCTGGCGCCAGGCGCCTAGCCGGATCGAGATTGAAGCGATGGCTCGATATCGTTGGCTCAGGCCTCGGAGTTTTGTGTCTGTCGCCTTTGCTCCTGCTGGTCGCCTTGGCTATCGTTGTCGAAAGCCCTGGATCGCCGCTCTTTCAGCAACGGCGTAGTGGCTTCCTCGGTTGTCATTTCGTTATTTACAAATTCCGGACGATGCGGGTCCGCGAAGACGGCTCTGACGTTGTCCAGGCTCAACGCGATGATGACCGGATTACAAGAGTTGGTCTATTTCTGCGCCGAACGAGCATAGACGAACTGCCACAATTGCTGAACGTGCTGAAGGGCGAAATGTCACTGGTCGGGCCGCGCCCTCATGCGGTGTTCCACGACGAGTACTATGGCCAAATCGTTGCGGATTATGATTCACGGTTCAAGACCAAGCCGGGGCTTACCGGCCTGGCTCAGGTGTCGGGTTTGCGTGGACAGACCGCCGAAGTCAGGGACATGGCGGCGCGGGTCGACAAGGACCTCGAATATATTCGAAGCTGGTCCTTCCTGGGCGACATAAAAATACTGCTCCGAACGGTGCTCATTTTTGCGTTCCACCCGGCAGCCTATTAGGGCCTGTCGTCTCGGTTGCGCCATCGGGGCAACTGCAAAATTGCTGACAACCCATAAATCG
>JAYTXV010000196.1:0-6648 GCA_043742805.1 Caulobacteraceae bacterium
TTCGGCAACGATCTCATGCTGCAACAGTTCGTTGACGACCCGGTTGGGGTTGGCCCCGGCCTTGTCGATCTTGTTGATGGCCACGATGATCGGCGCGCCAGAAGCCTTGGCGTGCTGGATGGCCTCAATGGTCTGTGGCATCACGCCGTCGTCGGCCGCCACCACCAGGATGACGATGTCGGTCACATTGGCGCCCCGGGCGCGCATGGCGCTGAAGGCGGCGTGGCCGGGCGTGTCGAGGAAGGTGATGCGATCCCCATCGGGGAGGCGAACCTGATAGGCCCCGATATGCTGGGTGATACCGCCCTTTTCCCCGGCGGCCACGTCGGTGGAGCGCAAGGCGTCGAGCAGGCTGGTCTTGCCGTGGTCGACGTGACCCATAACCGCCACCACCGGTGGGCGGGTGGGCATGCCGTCGTCGTCCTCGTCGTCGTCGGCGAGGAAGCCCGTTTCCACATCGCTCTCGGATACGCGGCGGGTGGTGTGGCCAAATTCGGCTGCCACCAGTTCGGCGGTGTCCGAGTCGATCACGTCGGTGATCTTCAGCATCAGGCCCTGGCGGACCAGGAACTTGATGATCTCCACGCCGCGAACGGCCATGCGGCTGGCCAGTTCCTGGACTGTGATGACATCGGGAATTACCACTTCGCGGCCGGTGCGGCCCACATCCTGGGCGCCGCCCTTGCGCTTCTCGCGCTCGCGTTCCCGGGCCCGGCGGACCGAGGCGAGGGAGCGCATGCGTTCCACCGCGCCCTCGTCGTCGCCCGCCACCGCCTGGATGGTCAGCCGGCCTTCGCGGCGCTTGGGTTCGCCCTTGGTTCGGGACACGGCCTTGCCGCCGGCGGTCTTGCCCTTGTTGCGGGCGGCTTCTTCCTCATCGAAATCCGGACGCCGGTCGGGATTAAGTCCTCCCGGGCGCGGCGCCTGGCGGGCGGCCCGTTGGACCTCGGGCGTGCCGGCTGCCGCCGCCGCGGGCGCCCGGCCCGCGCCGGGCCGTGGCCCGGTGGGCCGGGCATTGTCCCGCGCGGGCTTGGGCGCGAGAGCTGAGAAGCGGACTGTCTCGCCTGGACGGGTCGGTCGGTCGGGGCGCGCAGGCGCGCCGTCGCGAGGCGCCGGGTCGCGGGACAGGCGCGCGTCAGCGTCAGGTCGGGCCACGCGCTGATTGTAGGCTATGGGGCCGGTAGGGCGTTCCGGACGATAGGTGGTGGTCGAGGGCCGTTCGTGCGTGCGCTCGCGTCCAGGCTCATAGCTGCGGGTCTGGCCCGGTTGGGTCGGCCTGATCGCATCCGCCGAGCGAGGGGGTGCGGCGCGAACGCCTTCGGCTGAACGCAGGGATGGCCGCACCGGTTCGCCAGCCCGCATGATCGGCGCGCGAGTGGGCTCGGCCGGGCGTGGCGTGGGGGCGGGCGGGTTGGGTTGGGCCGTCACCGGGGTGGGCTGGGCCGTTTCGATTTTCGCCATCGGTGCGGTCACGGGGACCGGTTCGGTGACGACAGGTTCCGGAGCGGTCGGGGGCGGGGCCGTCGGAGCAGCGACGACCGGCGCCGGTTCGGGGTTGAGAGCGACCACCGGAGTAGGCGCGACAACCGGGGGCAAGGCTGTGGGTTCGGCCACCGCAACCACGGGTATGTCAGCATCGGGCACGGCCTCGGGCGCTTTCGGAGCCTCCGCGGGCTTGACGACTGCGGCCTCGGCGCGAGCCCGGGCTTCGCGTTCAGCGGCTTGGCGCTCCTGTTGCTGGCGCGCGGCGCTTTCAATGGCGCGCTGGCGCGCAAGCCGTTCGCCGTCGGAAAGGTGCCCCGCTTCAGGTTGGCGGGGCGCCTGGGGGGTCTGCGGCCGAGGTTGCGGCGACGGGCCCCTGACGTCCATGGGCGGACGCCGCTCGGGGAGCGTCTGAGGGGAGGGCGGCGCAAAGCGTGATTTCTGCTTGGCGATCTCCACCACCACCGACTTGGAGCGTCCGTGGCTGAAGCTCTGCTTCACCACGCCGGCGCTGACCGCGCCGCCCGTTCGGGGCTTGAGAGTCAGTGGGGCTCGCCCGCCTGAACCCGAAGGGGCGCCAGAAGCGGGGGGCTGCCCGTTATTGTCGTTCTCGTCCGTCATGCGCTCGCTTGGTTACCATCCCCCGGATCGGAAAACCGGTCCGGGTCATTCTTCAAACAACAAAAAAGGATCGGCGCGATCGCTCAACCCTTCTCATTAAGGTTCCTCACGCCAACTCTCGGGGAAGAGCGGACGAAAACCGCTAAGGCGCCGGGCATCGAATGCCCAGCGCTCTGCTCCCCGTCCGGCGAGGAAGGCGGTGTGTATCACATTCTCTCCGCCCAAGGCCAAACCCAATTCCGCCGACGTGAACAGACCGATCAATCCCGGTGGCTTTGAAGCCCGATGGAAAACCCCCAGTATCTTGCGTCGACCGTCAGCGGCGCCGTCGAGAGCCTCGATGACGAACGCCGCCTTGCCCGTCGCCGCGGCGCTCTGAACCTTTTCGAAGCCCGACGTCAGGTCGCCGGCCTTGCGGGCCAGCCCAAGCCCGGACAGCAGGCGCTTCATTAGCAGCATTTCGATCAAATCGGCCAGATCGGCCGGCGGCGCCAGGCGACGCTTGGCGGATCTGGCGAACAGGCCCTTGCGCGCGGCGGTTTCCACCGAGACGCGATCGGCCGCCACCCACATGCCGCGTCCCGGCAGCTTGCGGGCCAGATCGGGGACCACAGCGCCATCCGGCCCGGCGACGAACCGGATCAGGTGTGATTCGTCCATCACCTGGCCGGTGACGATGTCCCGGCGCTCCCGCGCCGCTTCGGCCAAAGTCTGGGGGGCCAAAGTCGGAGGGATCAGAGTCGGGGGGACCAGGGTCTCGTTGATCGTCTCAGGCTCCTCGTGGACTGTCGCCGAACACGGCGGCGGCCTCGTCATAGGGCGCCGCTTCGGCCTCGAGCTCTTCGGGTTCCGGTTCGGCCTCGATCCAGCCGACCGCGACGCGGGCGCGCATGATCAGGCGTTCGGCGTCCTCGGGGGTCATGTTGAAGGAATCCAAGATGCCGGGCTCGCGAATCCGTTCCGTTCCCTTGGTCTCATAGTAGCCGCGGATATCGTCCGGGACGAGGCCAGCCAGGTCTTCGACCGTCTTCACATCGCCCTCGCCGAACGCCACCGACATCGGCAGGGTGACGCCTTCGATCTCGAGCAGTCCGTCCTCGACGCCCAGTTCCCGTCGCTTGGCGTCATATTCGGCCGCCTCGCGGTCCAGATAGTCACGGGCGCGCGCCTGGATTTCCTCGGCGGTGTCCTCGTCGAAACCCTCGATGGCGGCGATCTCGTCGGCCTCTACATAGGCCACGTCCTCGACGGTGGCGAAGCCCTCGGTGACCAGCAGCTGGGCGATCACTTCGTCTACGTCCAGCGACTCCTGGAACAGCACGGTGCGTTCGGCGAACTCGCGCTGACGCCGCTCGCTCTCCTGGCTCTCGGTCATGATGTCGATCTGCCAGCCGGTCAGCTGGCTGGCCAGGCGGACGTTCTGGCCACGGCGGCCGATAGCCAGCGATAGCTGTTCGTCGGGCACCACAACCTCGACCCGCTCTTCCTCCTCGTCCAGCACCACCTTGGTCACCTCGGCCGGGGCAAGGGCGTTGACCAGGAAGGTGGCTTCGTCGGAGTTCCACTGGATGATGTCGATCTTCTCGCCCTGCAGCTCCGCCACCACGGCCTGGACGCGCGAGCCGCGCATGCCGACGCACGCGCCGACCGGATCGATCGAGCTGTCATTGGAGATCACCGCCATCTTGGCCCGGCTGCCGGGGTCGCGGGCCACGGCGCGGATTTCGATCACGCCGTCATAGACCTCCGGCACTTCCTGGGCGAACAGCTTGGCCATGAAGCCGCCGTGGGCGCGGCTGAGCATGATCTGCGGCCCCTTGGTCTCGCGGCGCACGTCATAGATATAGGCGCGCACCCGGTCGCCGACCTGGAAGGTCTCGCGGGGGATCGACTGGTCGCGGCGCATGATGCCCTCGCCCCGGCCGAGATCGACGATCACATTGCCATATTCGACCCGCTTGGCGCTGCCGTTGACGATCTCGCCGACGCGGTCCTTGAACTCCTCATACTGGCGCTCGCGCTCGGCTTCGCGGACCTTCCCGGTGACTACCTGGCGGGCCATCTGGGTCTGGACGCGGCCAAACTCAAACGGCGGCAGGACTTCGGTATAGGTCTTGCCGATTTCGGCGGCCTTGTCGGTGACCAGCGCATCGGAAAGCCGGCGATGGGCGTATTCGTTGATCTCTTCTTCCTGCTCGTCGGCGACGACGGTGACCACCCGGGTGATTTCCGTTTCACCGGTCTTGGGGTCGATGTGGACGCGGATGTCGTGCTCGGCGCCGTAGCGGCTGCGGGCCGCCTTCTGGATTGCTTCCTCGATAGCCTCGACCACGACTTCGCGCTCGATGGACTTTTCGCGCGCCACCGCTTCGGCGATCTGCAGAAGCTCGAGCCGGTTGGCGGAAATGCCGGTCAGGGTGCTCATCGGTCAGTCCTTCTCATCGGTCAGGTTGTCAATCTTGCCCGGTCGGCGGGCGGGTTTGGGTGATTTCTTGTCTCTTCCCCCTTCGGGAGAAGTCCCGGCGGAGCCGTGGATGGGGGTGTCCTGGCGAGGCTTGCGAGGCTTGGCTTCCTCCACTGCTTCGGGGTCCCCCTCCCCCAAAAGGGCAGGAGAAGGGGAGATATCCATCCGCGTTGCCCGCTCGTCGGCGCCGCGCTTCATCAGCGCTTCGTTGATCACCAGCTTGGCCTCGATCAGCCACTCAAAGGGCAACAGCGCGGTCTCGGCTTCGCCTTCGAGATTGATCGCCACATGGCCGTTGTCCACGCCGGCCAGTTCGCCCTTGAATCGTTTTCGGCCCTCGGCAAGGCGGTCGATCTCCAGGCGGGCCTCGAAACCCTCATAGGCCTCGAAATCCTTCAGCCGCGTCAGCGGTCGGTCGATACCGGGGCTGGAGACCTCCAGAGTATAGTCGCCACTGATCGGGTCGGCCGCGTCGAGCACGGGATTCAGCGCCCGGGCCAGGGCGGCGCAGTCCTCGACCAACATGGTTCCATCTTCGCGCTCGGCCATGATCTGCAATCGCCGCGCGCTGGTCCCGCCCATCAGGCGCAGGCGCACGATCTCATAGCCGGCGGTCAGCGCGACGGGGTCGAGCAGTTCGAGCAGCTGACGGTCTTCACTGGTCTTGCCGCGCAGGGCGAAATAGCCTTCCAAAACAGGGCGCCGGATCAGGCAAAGAAAAAGCGGCGGGCCTTTTGGGCCGCCGCTCGTAAACGCCATCCAGCGCTAACGGACGATATCTAAATTCCAAATAGCGCGGCCGGTCGGGTTTGTCACCCCCTCGTTCACCCGATTGCCTTGTGGCGCCGGCAGGGTCCGCTCGATCTGGCGCTCTATATCGCCCACAAGCTCCAGGTCACGCCGCTGCCGTAGCGGCGGCAGCGTCCGCGCCAACACCCGCCACCGACCGGCTCGCATCACGCCAGCCAGACCATCATCCGCGTCGCTGCCTCCTGTGCGCGCCCCGCGGAGTAACGGGGCCGGACATCCCCCGTGTAAAGAAAGCCGGCCTTGATCAATACCTGGCCCGACGCCGGGTTGTCGGCGAAGTGGCCCGACAGGATATAGCGTTTGCCCCAGCCGTCACCGGCCCAGGTCATGGCGGCGCTGACCGCTTCGGTCATATAGCCGTGGCCCCAAAAGGGCCGGCCGAGCCAGTAGCCGATTTCGGGGACCCCTGAGCTGTCGGGATGAAAACCCAGAATACCGGCGAATCCCTGTTCGCGAACCTCGACGGCGAACACGCCTTCACGCCGCGCATCGCAGTTGGCCATGCGTTCGATGAAGTCTTCGGCGGCGCCGTCCGGGAACGGGTGAGGAATGGATGTGGTCATGCGCGCGATCTGCGCGTCGTTCACCAGCCGCGCGAGACTGGGCGCGTCTTCGGGGCGCAGCGCGCGCAGCGCCAGGCGCGGTGTCTGGAGCGTTGGCCAGGAGGCGGGCAGGGCCATGATTGTTTTTTCCTCCCAGCGGCGCCGGGTCGAGCCGGGCGCCGCTAGTTAAAACGGGGAAACCGGGCGTTCCGGTTTCCCCGTTTTAAGGGAGTTTTGATCCGGATCGCTGTGTTGGGGCGCGATCCGACGGGGGAAAGACGGATCGCCTATTCGGCGGCGAGGGGGACCTGGGCCGGCACGATGTTCACATAGGTTCGGTCGTTCTTCTTGGTGATGAACTTGACCGCGCCATGGGTGGTGGCGAACAGGGTGTGATCCTTGCCGATACCGACATTCTCACCCGGCCAATATTTGGTGCCGCGCTGGCGGATGAGGATGTTGCCGGCGAGAACCGCCTCGCCACCAAACTTCTTCACGCCTAGGCGCTGACCGGCCGAGTCGCGACCGTTGCGCGAGGAGCCGCCGGATTTCTTGTGTGCCATGGTTCAGATCTCCGAAATCTTGGGGCTAGGCTTTGGCGGCTCTGGTGGCTTTGCGCTCGGCGCGCGAAGCCCACTTGGCTTCCGCCGCTTCCTGGCTGCGGGCCAGGTTCTGAGCGCGGGCCTTGAGGACCGACAGTGGCGTCAGATCGATTTCGCCGTCCCAGGC
>JAYTXV010000197.1:0-1881 GCA_043742805.1 Caulobacteraceae bacterium
GCCACCCCCAGGCCCCGACCCTTGGCCAGTGTCCGGCCCCAGCCGATGCCCTCCGACACCGCCTGGATCACCCGGCGCAACCGGCCGGTGTCCAGCGGAAAGAGATCTGGCGATTCCTCATAGTTGGTCGTGTCCCCGATCGTGCGCGGATCGATGCGCCGCGCCGGTCCGATCATTTCGAGCAGATAGTCCCGCGCGTCACGCCCGGCCGCCGCCGCGAGCTCTGCGACGAACGACTGGACGGCGAAAGCATGCGGCACATTGGAGACAGACCGGAACCAGCCGATCCGCGTCAGCGCTTGAGCCTCGGGGTTTTCCAGCCGCACCGCGGGTATATCAAACGGTGAATTGGTGACGCCCATCCCCAGTTCGTCGGCATTCTCGTGCCTGGTGTCGGGCCCCAGGCTGGAATCCAGAGTGGGCGCGGCGCTGCGATGGCGCCAGGCGACGACCTTGCCCGAAGCGTCCAGGCCTGCCTCGAGCCGCTCCACCGAAACGGTGTGATAGTAGTCGTGCGTCAGGTCATCCTCGCGGGTCCAGGTCACCTTGACTGGCGCGCCGCCCATGGCCAGGGACACCATCCCAGCCTCCGCCACAAAATCGGGCATCGACTTGCGCCCAAACCCGCCGCCCAGCAAAGTCACGTGTACGGTGACATTCTCTTCCTTGGCCCCCAGGACGAAGGTCAGCACATCGCGGGCAGCCTGGGGGTCCTGGACGCTGGACCAGGCCTCCCAGCCGCCGCCGGGCGTGGCGCGAACGGTGGCCGTGGGCGGCTCCATCGGCGCGTGAGCCAGGTGCGGCAGATAATATTGCGCGGTCACGCGCCGGGTCGCGCCGGACAGGGCCGCTTCGATATCGCCCTTGGAATAGATCACCTGACCCGGCGCGGCGACCGCCGCCTCCAGCGTGGCGCGATAGGCGTCGGAGTCGTAGGCGCCGTTCGGTCCCGGGTTCCACTCGATCTCGAGGGCCTCGCGGCCCTTGAGCGCCGCCCAGGTGTTGCGCGCCACCACCGCCACCCCGCCCAGGGGCTGATAGTTCGGCCCAGGCTTCGCGGGCGCCAATACGGTCACCTTGAGGACACCCGGGACCTTGAGGGCCGCCGTGGCGTCATACCGGGCCACGGTCCCGCCGGGCGAGGGAGGGCGGGCCACCACCGCGTATAGCAGCCCCGGGGCCTGGACATCGATGCCGTAGCGCGCCGCGCCAGTGGTCATATCGGCCAGATCGACGCCTCTGACGCCTTCCTTGCCGATGTAGCGGAATTCCGCCGGAGATTTGAGACGCACGCTCTCACGAGCCGGGATCGGCAATGCCGCCGCGGCCTTCGCCACCGCCCCGAAATCGACACTGCGCCCGGAGGGAAGATGGACCAGCCGGTGGTCGCGGGCGTGGACCTCGGCCACGGGGACGGCCCAGTGGGCCGCCGCCGCCTGTTCCAGCATCATCCGCGCCGCCGCCCCCACCCGGCGCATCGGCAGATAGGCGTGACGCATGCTGCGCGAGCCGTCGGTGTCCTCGCTGCCATAGCGTGTGTCGTCGCCGTCGGCCTGGACGATCCGCAGGCGCTTGAAATCAGCCTCCAGTTCATCGGCCACCACCAGTCCCAGGCTGGTCTTGATACCCTGACCCATTTCCTGGCGCTGGCTGGTCAGGGTGACCAGGCCGCTCTCGTCGATGGCCAGGAACAGGCGCGGGTCGTCTCGCCAGCCGTTTCGATCCGCGTCGGCGCCATATTTCGGGGCGTCCTCGGCCCGGGCCAAGCCGCCGGCCAGAACGAGGCCGCCGCCCAGTCCGGCCACGAAGACCCGGCGGCTGACGTTCTCGATCCCGCTCACGCCGCGTCGTTCCGGCCGGCGGCCAGGCGGATCGCCGCGC
>JAYTXV010000198.1:0-2891 GCA_043742805.1 Caulobacteraceae bacterium
GGCTATGTTCAGGTCAATCTCTCCCTGTCGCATAAGTTCGAATCCGCGCCGCTCGGGCCCCTGGAAGTGCGCGTCGATGTGACCAACGCCTTCGATCACATCTATGAGATTCGTAACGGCACCGGCGTCGGTGTCGGCGCACCGCAGTTCGGACCCCGCCGCGGCGTCTTCGCCGGCCTGACCAAATCGTTCTGAGGCGCGCTGGCCCCAAATCCGGCCAGAGGCCGGAGTGAGGCTGGCCATGGACCGTTCGGAGCCGGGCGGGTAGGGAGGCCCATGGTCGGCGCACTCCCCTACGGATGGCTTCTGGTCGCCGTCGGCCTCGCCGCCGGCGCCGCGACCCTGCTGGGCGGGTGTCTGGCCTTGCGGCTGGCGGGGCGGATTCATTTGATCCTGGGCTTCAGCGCCGGGGCGGTTATCGGCGTGGCCTTGCTCGACCTGGCGCCCGAGGCCCTCGAATTGGGCCGGGCCAGTGTTGGCGCGTTGGGCGTGATGACCACGGTGGCCGCCGGTTTCCTGGCCTATCTGGTCGTGGATCGCAGCCTGTTGATCTTCGCCCGGGGTGAGATCCAGCATCGCGGCCACTTCGGGGCCGGCAGCCTGACCGCGCACAGCTTTCTCGATGGCCTGGCCATCGGCCTGGGCTTTCAGGCCGGCCCGACCGTGGGATTAGCGCTCACCGTCGCCGTCCTGGCCCATGACCTGGCCGATGGGGTCAACACCGTCAACCTCAGCCTGACCGGCTCGAAGAGCCCGAAAATCGCCGGGCGCTGGCTGCTGGCCGACGCCGTCGCGCCGCTGATCGGCATTGGCGCGAGTCGTCTGATCCGTCTGCCGCCGGGCGGGCTTGGCCTGGCGGTGGCTCTGTTCGCGGGCTTTTTTCTCTATATCGGGGCCAGCGAACTGCTGCCCGAAAGCCACCATCGCCATCCCCGGGCCTGGACCACCGTGGCGACCGTTCTGGGCGTGGCGATGATCTGGGCCGTCGTGCGACTTTCCGGCGGCTGACGCGCCATGCGGGTCCTGGTCCTGGCCTGTCTGTTGATCACCGGCGCTCTCGCCGGCTGCGCGCCGACCTGGCAACGCGCCGTAATACCCGAAGCGGCGTTCGTGGGGCCACGGCTGGAGGACGGCGCCTTCGTCAGTTTCGACTCAACACGCCTGGGTCTCAGCCGCTGGGCGGCCAAGGGGCCGGACGGCGAGCCGGTCCAACCCTGGGCCGTGATCATCGCCGTCCACGGCATGAACGACTACGCCAACGCCTTTCATCTCGCTGCGCCCTGGTGGGCGAGTCAGGGCGTGACCACCCTGGCCTATGACCAGCGCGGCTTTGGCCGTTCGCCGGGACGAGGCGTGTGGGCACCCGACGCCCTGAAAATCGAGGATCTGCGCACTATCGTCGCCCTGGCGCGGCGGCGATGGCCTAGTGCGACCATCGCTGTGGCCGGAAAGAGCCTCGGCGGGGCTGTCGCTATCGAAGCCTTCGCCTCGGCTGATCCGCCGGCCGCCGATCGCTTGGTGCTGCTGGCGCCTGCCGTTTGGGGCTGGTCCAGCCAGCCCATCCTCAATCGCGTGGCGCTTTGGCTGGCCGCTCGGACCGAACCGGCGAAGGTCTTCAAACTGCCCGGCTGGCTGGTGCGCCACGTCTATCCCTCGGACAATATCGATGAGCTCCGGGCCATGGGGCGCGACCCCCTGATGATCTGGGGCGCGCGGTCCGATACCCTGTTGGGTCTGGTGACCACCATGCAGCGCGCCCAGGACGCGGTTGCGGGCCTTCGTGCGCCGACCCTCTATCTTTACGGCGCCCACGATCCGATCATCCCCCGGAACGCGGTCCGATGGGCGGTCCGCAAGCTGCCTGCGACGGCACGCACCGCCTGGTACGCCGACGGTTGGCATCTGCTGATGCGTGACCGTGAGGGACCGATGATCTGGAACGATGTGCTGAGCTTCATCCGCGATCCGGCCGCGCCGGCGCCCTCCGGCGCGCCGCCCATTCCGGGAGCGCGGCCCGGGGCTTAGCGTCGCCCCGGGGTTGTTACGGGGCTCCACACGGAGTAGGGGGCCGCTCCTTTGCCATCGCCGTCACTCGCGAGCCCCATCTTGAGCATTTTCGATTCCCCGGCCTTCCAGGGCCACGAGGGTCTGCATGCCTTCGCCGACGACGCCACGGGATTGAGGGGCTTCATCGCCATCCATTCCACCGCTCGGGGACCCGCCGCCGGGGGCTGTCGGATGTGGCCCTACGCCGACGAGCAGGCCGCGATCGACGATGCTTTGCGGCTGGCCCGGGCCATGTCGTTCAAGAACGCAGTCGCCGATCTCGATCTGGGTGGCGGCAAGTCGGTGATCATCGGCGATGCTCGCGTGGCCAAGACGCCGGCCCTGTTCGAAGCCTTCGGCCGGGCCGTCGATACCCTGGGCGGCCGGTATTGGGCGGCTGAGGACGTCGGTGTTTCTCCCGCCGACCTGGCCCACGCGCGCCTGTCCACCCGCTTTGTCGCCGGTCTTGAAGGTCACAAGGCCGCCGCCGGCGACCCCAGTCCGGTCACGGCGGAAGGGGTCAAGCGGGGCATCGAACTTTGCGTGCGCCGGGTGCTGGGAAGAGATCTCTCCGGCGTGACCGTGGCGCTGCAGGGCGTCGGCCACGTCGGCGCCTATTTGGCCGACAAGCTGGCCGCCGCCGGCGCGCGTCTGATCATCGCCGATGTCGACGAGGCGGCGGTCAGCGCCGTGGCCGCCCGGACCGGGGCCCGCGTGGTTTCAAGCGAGGCGATTTTCGATGTCGAGGCCGATGTATTCGCCCCCTGCGCCCTTGGCGGCGCCATCAATCGTCATAGTCTGCCTCGGCTGAAGGCCCGGATCGTCGCCGGCGGCGCCAACAATCA
>JAYTXV010000199.1:0-3050 GCA_043742805.1 Caulobacteraceae bacterium
AGGTCGCCGACGGCGGTTGGAAGCGGATCTGCCCGTCGTGCGAGACCCAGCACTTTCCCCGCACCGATCCGGTGGTGATCATGCTGGCGGTCAAGGGCGAACGCTGCCTGGTCGGCCGCCAGGCGGCTTGGCCCAAGCTGATGTATTCGGCCCTGGCCGGATTTCTGGAGCCCGGCGAATCCATCGAGGAGGCCTGCGCCCGCGAACTCTGGGAGGAGGCCCGCCTGAAGACCCGGTCGGTGCGCTATCACTCTACCCAACCTTGGCCTTATCCTTCGTCGTTGATGATCGGCCTGATCGCCGAGGTCGAGAACGATGACGCGGTGGCCGACCAGATCGAACTGGAAGAGGTCCGCTGGATGACCCGCGATGAGACCCGCGCCATGCTGCTCGGCGACGTGGCGGACGCCAAGGCTCCCGGCGCCTTGGCTATCGCCCACCAGCTGATCAAGGCCTGGGCTGAGGAGACGCCTGCATAGCTGGACTGCCATCCAGTCATGCCCGAGGCCGCGAGCCAAATTGTCAGCCTGTTGACGTCGTCAACCTGCGGGTCCGGTATTCCGGGCCATGCGTCTGGCGGCCACCGCCTTCACGTCCCGAATCGGTGGATCGGAACCTAGGCGAGTTTCGTTGTGGCCCGTCGCCGCGAGCGCAGGGCCGTAGCCAAGCCCGTGAAGCCGATCAGTATCATCGCCCAACTCGCGGGTTCGGGGACAGCGGACGGCGAGGCCAGGGTCAGCGCGGCCGTGGTTGGCTCCACAACCGCCACCGACACCTTGGTCGACTGTTTGTAGATCAACTGGCCGCGACCTGGCAGATTGTATTCCCACCAGATCGTTCCCTGCACCACCGAGTTGCTGACCGATGAAGTCTCGGGTCCTGTATCAACATCAAGGGTCGATATAATCGGCACGATATAGCTGTAAGATTGACCTGGGCCGATCAGATGGAAATGCTGATCCAGCAACGTACCAGTGGGACAATCGGCGCCACAAGATTTGGGGTTTGTTATATCGATTGCTTTGAAAACATTGAGATAAATGCCGGTCGCCGTATTGTCCGTAAAAGTGTAGACGATTTGGCTTGAGCTTCCTTCAACCAGGGTGATTGGCGAGGGGCTAGCGGTGAGTGGCACGAACGGGAGAATGTTCACGGGGGTCGGAAGAGTCGTCCCCCCCACGGCGGGAAGCGATGTCAGCAGAAACACCGCCGATACGGCGACCCCGGCCGCAGAAAACCCTTGGGCTAGCTGTGTACGCATATCACCACGGTCCAGTCTCAAAAATTGTTACCCTATGAGCAAGTTTGCCACGGGTTGGATGACGAAGCATTACCCTTATGAAAACATTTTTAACAAAGCCCTCAATGGCGGTTCCTATTGACGTGGCGATGCGTCGCATTGTTCGAATAGGGAGCGCCGATATCGGCCATACACCCGGCCGGGCGGAAGAGTCGGGCAGATGGTATAGGCACGGACGAGCGGCCTCTCGCCGAAAGGCTGGTCAGAACAGGTGAATAGCCGCCTGGGGGATTGTCTTCCAGAACTCGGGGGCGTGGCCTTAGATGATTTTGACGCCGCGGGTCCGCTTCGCGCGAAAGCGGTGAACCACGGCTAGGGCGGCGGCCTGGCGGTTTTAGATGCTGACGGCGTTTTGACCACGAAACGGATCGGCGGCGAAAACGCCGAGAATCTCGAAATGGTCACTGAAGAACAACAATTCCTCGAAGGCGCGGGCCAGGGCGGGCTCCTCGGGGCGCCCATCGACCTCGGCATAGAACAAGGTGGCCGCAAACACCCCGTTTTCCATGTAACTCTCAAGCTTGGTCATGTTGACGCCGTTGGTGGCGAAACCGCCCATGGACTTGTAGAGCGCGGCAGGAATGTTGCGCACCCGGAACGCGAAACTGGTCACGCAGGCGATGTCCGGCGCTGGCGGGGCTGGGTCGCGATCGGCGGTCATCACCAGAAAGCGAGTGGTGTTATGCGCCTCGTCCTCGATGTCGCGCATCACGATCTCGAGGCCATAGATATCGGCGGCCAGGGCCGGGGCGATGGCGGCCTTGGCGGGGTCGGGATCAGCGGCCAGGGCCTTGGCCGACGCGGCCGTGTCGCCCGACGGCTCGATGGCCACCCCCAATGCCCGCAAGGCGCGCCGACATTGGCTGGCCGCGAAGGGCATGCTGATCACGGTTCGGACATCTCCCAGACGGGTTCCCGGATTGACCATCAGATGGAAGTGAATGGGCTTGAAATATTCACCGATGATCTTCAGCCCTGACGAAGGCAGCAGGTGATGCACGTCGGCGACCCGGCCGACGATGGAGTTCTCCACCGGGATCATCCCCAGCGCGCAGTTGCCGCTTTTGACCGCCTCGAAGGCCTCGTCGAACGCCGCGTGCGGAACAGGCTGGCAGCCGGGGAAATAGGTCCGGCAGGCTTCGTCGCTGTTGGCGCCGGGGTCCCCTTGGAAAGCGATTCTCAAGGCGGTGTTCATGAAGTTCTGCTTTCGGCGTAGGCGCGGGCGGCGGCCAGATCAGCGGGCGTATCCACCGAGAGCGGCGCTACCGGGGTTGCGGCCGCCCAGATCGACAAACCCAGTTCGAGGGCGCGTAGCTGTTCCAGATTTTCTCTTCGCTCCAGCGGCGACGGGGGCGAGGCGTTGAAGCGCTCCAGCGCCGCGCGTCGATAGCCATAGATGCCGACATGACGCCAGATAGGTCCATCGCCCCAAAGCGCGCCGCGCGTGAAATATAGCGCCCGGCCGGATTGGCGGTCGGGCTCCATGGCCAGTATGGCTTTCACCACATCCGGGTTGACGCGGTCGCTTTGGTCCGCCTCCGGCGCGACAACCGTGGCGATGTCGCACGATGCCTGGCGCCGCAACAAGTCGACGCAGGCGGTCAGAACTCGCGCGGCCACGAAGGGCATGTCGCCCTGGAGATTGATGACGACGTCGTGCCGACCCTCGGGATCAAGCTGTTCCAGGGCCCTCAGGATGCGGTCGGAACCGGAGGCGAGGGCCGGGTCGGTGACGGTCGCTGTTCCTCCG
>JAYTXV010000200.1:0-3536 GCA_043742805.1 Caulobacteraceae bacterium
CTCGGCGGCGGCGGCGCGCGTGCCGTCTTCGTCATCGAGGGGTTCGGCTGGACCGGCGGCGGCGTCGAGAGCCTCTTCGGCCGCGGCGGCGTCGGACAGCGCCTGGGCGACCTGGCCACCGTATGTCTGTTCAAGGTCAATCACTTCGCGCAGCAGGATGCGGCCCTGCCCGAGTTCCTCGCGCCAGACCATGATCGCCTCGAAAGTCAGGGCGCTTTCGCACAGGCCCCGGATCATGGTGTCGCGGCCGGCCTCGATGCGCTTGGCGATGGCGATTTCACCTTCGCGCGACAGCAGCTCCACCGAGCCCATTTCACGCAGGTACATGCGTACCGGGTCGTCGGTGCGGTCGAAGGCGCTCTGTTTGTCGGCCGCCTCGGCGACGGCGGTTTCCTCGCGGACGGCGACTTCGGTAGTCTCGGCTGGCTCTTCTTCGGCCTCCACGACATTGACGCCCATTTCCGAGAGCATGGCCAGGGTGTCTTCGATGGCCTCGGAGGTGACTTCCTCGGAGGGCAGCACCTTGTTCAGCTCGTCCATGGTGACGTAGCCGCGGGCCTTGGCCTGTTTGATGAACTTCTTGACGCCGGCGTCAGTCAGGTCGAGCAGCGGGCCGTCGGTGACGACGGGGGCTTCGACTTCCGGCGCTTCTACGGTTGCGGTGGTGGTCATTCAAATATCTCCGACAGCGGCGTCAGGCGCCCCGGACCAGGCGACACCGCGAAAATGGTGATGGCGAAGCCGGATCGCGAGGGTTTTTCCCCTCACGTTCCCGTTTCGCCGGTCCAAATCGATCCAGTTTTAATCGCTCGCCGCAGTAAATCGCGTTCCTTCTTCAGGTTCATGAGTACGGACGCGCTGTCGCCCCCGGCCAAACCGAGTTTGGCCAGACTAAGGGCGTCTTCCAGAGCGGCCACGCGGTTCAAGACCTCGAAGGCATACGACCACTGGGATTTCGCCGCGGTGAGGGTGACATCATCTTTTGTGAAGGGCGCGCCCGCGTGCGCGGCGGCCCGGTCGACGTCAATCAACAGCGTGCTAAATCCAGCGTCGTGGAGATGGCGTTGAAGGGCCACGCTGTCAAGGTGTTCCGCCTCTAGACGGATACGGATGATTTCCTTGGCCAGATCATTCAACGCCGGATCGCCGAAACCTCGGGACTGCAAAGCCTCCAGATGATCGTCCAGCACCGCCGGATCGGCGATGGCGTAGCTGGTCAGGGCGGCCGCTACCGGATCGATGGCCAGGGAGAGGCGCCGGGCCGCATCCCTCGATTGGGGCTTGGCCGACGTCGGCGGATCGGGCGCGAAACGATTCCACTTCCGCCCGGACAGCGCCCGGCTTCCCGCAGACGCCATTCGTCGCGGGGGTTCAAACAACGTGTCGAGCCGTGACAGCAAGGCGTCGCGGTAGGCCGACGCGAGGTCGCCATCGGCGATGGTCTTGGCGGCGGCCCGCAGGCGCTGTTTCAGACCGGCCCGGTTCTCCGGCGTTTCCAGAGGCCCGGCGTCGCGTTCACGCGTGAACAGGGCGTCGATAAACGGCGTAGTCGCGGCCAACTGAGCCTTCAGGGCGGGTGCGCCCTGCTCGCGCAGGATATCGTCCGGGTCCTTGCCTCCGGTGACGATGGCGAATTTAAAGCTTTTGCCAGATTGCAGCAGCGGCAGCGCCCGGTCCATCGCTCTTGACGCGGCCTGCATCCCGGCACGGTCACCATCGAAACATAGGGTTGGCTGCGGGTGGAGGCGCCAGAGCAGCTCCATCTGGGTTTCGGTCAGGGATGTGCCCATGGCCGCCGCCGCAGCGACGCCGGTCCGCTGGCAGGCGATCACATCCATGTAGCCCTCGACCACAACCAGCGCCGAGTCGTCGCCGCCGGCGTGCAGCAGCTTGCGCGCCCCCGGCAGGCCGTAGAGCACCCTACCCTTGTCGAAGAGCTCTGTGTCGGGGCCGTTTAGATATTTCGCCCGCGCCTTGGGGTCCATCGCCCGACCGCCGAACGAAATTATCCGGCCCCGCGCATCGGTGATCGGGAAGATTATACGGTCACGAAAACGGTCGTAGCCTTCGCCGCCATCCTCCGGCGAGATCATCACCCCAGCCGCGGCCAGTTCGCGCGGCAAGGCGCCCTTGGCGATCAGATAGTCCTTCAAGGCCACACGCCCCGGCGGGCTGAAGCCAATGCGAAAACGCGACCACTCGGTCTCGGGCAGGCCACGCCTAGCCAAATAGTCCCGAGCCTCCGCCCCAGCCGGCCGGCGCAGCTCGGCCTCGAACCAGGCGGTGGCCGTATCCAGCCATTCGGCCAGGGACTGGCGACGCTTTTCCTGAACGGCCGCCTCGGGGTCGGGCGCAGGCAGGGCCAGACCCGCCTCCCCCGCCAACCGCTCCACAGCCTCGACAAAGCTCAGTCGCTCGGTCTCCTGGAGAAAACTGATCAGGTCACCGTGCTTGCCGGACGAGAAATCGTGGTAGAAACCCTTGTCGTCGTTGACGTAAAACGAAGGCGACCGTTCCTTGTTAAACGGTGACAGCCCCACATACTCCCTCCCCTGACGACGCAGTTTCACGGTCTTGCCGATCACATCGGAAAGACGCAGCCGCGATTTTATCTCGTCAAGGAAACGGTCGTCGAAGCGCACGCCTCAATCCCCGCTCAATGATTGTTGCGGGGCACGCCCATGGTCTGGGCAATGCGCTGGTAGCGGGCGGCGGGTTCGAGGATCGAGCCGGTTTCCATCTGGCCGACCATGCCGCGCTGGATTTCCTGCCACGGGGTCTGGCTGGCGGGGAACTTGAACCCCCCCGCCGCGTCGAGCGCCGCCCGGCGTTCGGCCATCTCGGCCTCAGAGACCAGCAGATCCACCCGGCGGGTCTTCAGGTCGATCCGGATGCGATCGCCGGTGCGCGCCAGGGCTAGCCCGCCCCCCGCCGCCGCCTCGGGCGAGGCGTTGAGAATCGAGGGCGAGCCGGAGGTGCCGGACTGGCGACCATCGCCTAGGCACGGCAGGCCGGGCACCCCCCGGGCCAGCAGATAGGCGGGCGCCCGCATGTTCACCACCTCGGCCGAGCCCGGATAGCCGATGGGCCCCACACCTCGCATGATCAGCACGCAGTCGTCCTCGATACCCAGGCTCTCGTCGTCGATGCGATGGTGATAGTCCTCCGGCCCGTCGAACACGATTGCCCGGCCATCGAAGGCGTCGGGATCGGCGGGGTTGGAAAGATAACGTTCACGGAACGCCGGCGAGATCACGCTCAGCTTCATGATGGCGCTGTGGAACAGGTTGCCGGTCATCACGATGAAGCCGGCATGGTCCTTGAGCGGCGCACCGAACGGCCAGATCACGCGGGCGTCCTGCACCGGTGCGGCGCGGCAATTGTCGCCGATCGTCCGGCCGTTGACGGTCAGCGCGGTCTCATCGATCAGCCCCTGACCCATCAGTTCATGGATCACCGAGGGCACCCCGCCGGCACGATAGAAATCCTCGCCAAGATACTCCCCGGCCGGCTGTAGATTGACCAGCAGCGGCACG
>JAYTXV010000201.1:0-10189 GCA_043742805.1 Caulobacteraceae bacterium
TTGATGATGCGGACCGCGATTTCACCGCGGTTGGCGATCAGGATTTTTGAGAACATCCGGTTGGGGTCGCCCTTTTTAGCGTTATATTGGGGTTAGACGCGCTGGGCGTTGATGACAACCTTGTCCGAACGTCAGCCAACCGGAGGATCCCGTGACCGAAACCATCCAGGCCCCCAGCCTCTCGCCTGCCGGCTTCGATCTGGCGGCGCCCACCAAGACAGAGGCCGCGCATCTGGCGGCGACCCTGACCCGCGAGGAAAAAGAAGTTCTGCTTCACCACGGCACCGAGGCGGCGTTCTGCGGCGGTCTGCTGGATAACAAGGAAGACGGCGTCTATTGCTGCCGCCTTTGCGGCCTGCCGCTGTTCCAGGCCAAGACCAAGTTCGAGAGCGGCACCGGCTGGCCCAGCTTTTTCGCCCCGTTCGACGAGAGCCACGTGCGTGCCATCCGCGACTCCAGCTGTGGCATGGTGCGCATTGAAACCCGCTGCGCCCGCTGCGACAGTCACCAGGGCCATGTGTTCCCCGACGGACCGCGCCCGACGCGCCTTAGGTATTGCATCAATTCGGTGTCGCTCCAGTTCGTGGCCGATGGCGAAAGTTTGCCGGACCCGTTGGGGCGAGGCGACAAGATTTCCTGAAGCGATCCCGACCGGTCCGCGGTCAGGATCGCCTGTTGGTCTCCCTACAACGGAATATTGTCGTGCTTCTTCCACGGGTTGGTGACCGATTTGGTCTTCAGGCTCTTCAGCGCCCGAATGATCCGGCGGCGGGTGCCGTGGGGCATGATTACGTCGTCGATATAGCCGCGTGACGCCGCCACGAAGGGGTTGGCGAAATGGGCTTTGTATTCGGCCTCTCTCACCGCCAGCTTTTCCGGATCGCCGATGTCGGCGCGGAAGATAATCTCCACAGCCTGCTTGGGACCCATCACCGCGATCTCGGCCGTGGGCCACGCGTAGTTGAAGTCGCCGCGGATGTTTTTGGAACTCATCACGTCGAAGGCGCCGCCGTAGGCTTTGCGGGTGATCAGCGTGACCTTGGGCACCGTCGCCTCGGCGAAGGCGAACAGCAGCTTGGCGCCGTGCTTAATCAGGCCGCCCTGCTCCTGCCTGGTGCCCGGCATGAAGCCCGGCACGTCCACGAACGTCACCACAGGAATGTTGAACGCGTCGCAGAAGCGCACCAGCCGGGCGGCCTTGCGCGAGGCGTCGATATCGAGCGCGCCGGCCAGCACCTGCGGCTGGTTGGCGATGAAGCCGACCGTGTCGCCGTCCAGGCGCCCGAAGCCGACGACGATATTCTTGGCGTGGTCGGGGGACACCTCGAAGAAATCCGCCTCGTCGACGACCTTGAGGATCAGTTCCTTCATGTCGTAGGGCTTGTTGGCGCTGGCCGGGACCAGGGTGTCGAGCGAAGGTTCCTCGCGATCGGGATCGTCGAAGCTCTCGCGGTGGGGAGCTTTCTCCCGGTTCGATAGCGGGAGGAAGTCGATGAGGCGGCGGACCTGTGTCAGAGCCTCGAGGTCGTTGTCGAACGCGCCGTCGGAAACCCCCGACTTGATCGCGTGCATCCGATAGCCACCCAGATCGGCGTGACTGACATCCTCGTTGAGGGCGGCCTTCACCACGTCCGGGCCGGTCACGTACATATAAGCGGTGTCCTTCACCATGAAGATGAAGTCGGTCATGGCCGGAGAATAGACGTCGCCCCCCGCGCAGGGCCCCATGATCACGCTGATCTGCGGGATCACGCCTGACGACAGTACATTCTGAAGGAAGATGTCGGCGTAGCCAGCCAGGGAGTCGACGCCCTCCTGGATGCGCGCGCCGCCGGCGTCGAACAGGCCGATAATCGGAGCGCCGTTGCGCAGAGCCATTTCCTGGACCTTGACGATCTTTTCGGCGTGAGCCTTGGACAGCGAGCCGCCCATGACCGTGAAATCCTTGGAAAACACATAAACCACGCGGCCGTTGATCACCCCCCAGCCCGTGACTACCCCGTCGCCGGGAACCCGCTGGTCCTCCATGCCGAAGTCGTGGCTGCGGTGCTCGACGAACATGTCGAACTCCTCGAACGAGCCCTCGTCGAGCAGCACATCGATCCGTTCGCGGGCGGTCAACTTGCCCTTGGCGTGCTGTGAGGCGACGCGCGCCGGTCCGCCGCCGGCTCGGGCCTTGGCGCGGCGACTCTCAAGCTCTTCGAGTATGTGCTGCATGCGTTTCCTCTTGGATCGACCGTGACGGCCTAGCGGTCGGCGCGTCGCGTGACAAGTTGGTCAGGCCAGGGCCGTAAACCACCGCTCGGCCATCACCGCCTCGACGGCCATGGCATCCGCCTTGGACTGGGCTTCGGCGTCGACACCCCAGCTTTCCTCCTGGAAGACCTCATCCAGGCGCGAGGCCGCCATCGCCTCCTGCGCCCGGATCCGCCCGTCTCGAAGCGCCAGGGCCAGGATCGCCGAGCCCAACAAGACGGCGGCGAAGGCGAGACCGGCGAGGTTGAAATCATCGAGGGGTTCGACGACGGCGGCCAGGCGCGCCAGCGCCTCGGGCGACTGCTGACGGTGGACGATCCCGGAGGCCCGCTCGAACGCCAGGCCATGAGCCTCGCGCGCCCAATCCAGCAACGGCCCCCAGACCTTTTCCTGGCGATGCACAAGGCTCGCGGGGTGGTCGGCGAAATAGCACAACAGATCGGCTCCCCCGAACCGGGTTACGCCCTCGACGCTTAAGGCTCGCGCGCCGGCGACCACGTCGATGGCGGTGTGGGCGAGGCGGGTGGCGGGCATGGCCGTATAGAGAATGCTGTCGCCCTGGCGCCGCCATTCCTCTGCCAGCAGCTCTGCCAGGGCGAGGGTGGGCAAGGTCAGGGGCCGGCCGGCCGGCGTGCGCGGCGCCTTGCCGTCCAGCAGCAGGGCGAACGCCGCGCCCTCCCCGGCCACCGACACCGTCTCGTAGAACCGGCGCGGGCGTTGCAGGGGGTCGCTGGACTTGGCCATCGAAAATCCTTCCCGATCGCGGCGAGCCGCGCAATAGATTGGCAATGTCGGGCGTCTATCACGCGTTGCTGAGGGGATCGACTGGACGCAGCGTCTTAGCAACAGGCTGAAAGCCATGAGGATCAACACCGACCTGATGAACGCCATCGCGGCGACCCGCCTTGGGCTGGGCGCCAAATCGGGCGAAATCGCTGCATTCAGAAACGATCCCCAGGGTCAGCTGCTGGCTCAGATACGCGCCAGCGGTGCTGATCAGCCCGCCGACCATCAGCCGAGTTCGGTCGAGCGTTTCATCGCTCTGGGCGACTATCAACAGCGGCAACAGATGGCCAAGGCCGCCGGCGACGCCAAGACCGACGCCGTCAAGGCGGCGTTCAGGCTGTTGCGCGACGATACCGGCGCGGACTTCATGGCCCGCTTGAGGCTGGCCGCCACCACCGACGCCGCGTTCCGGGAACGCTGGACGTTGTTCTGGGCCAATCATTTCACGGTCTCGGCCAACAAGCTGGCGACCGCCACCCTGGTGGGCCCCTTCGAACAGGAAGCCATTCGCCCAAATGTGTTCGGGCGGTTCGAGGATCTCCTGGCGGCTTCCTCCAGCCATCCGGCGATGCTGCTCTACCTTGACCAAGCCCAGTCGATCGGCCCCGGAAGCCCGGTGGCCACGCGCCAGGCGAGCGGCGGCAAACACGCTGGCCTCAACGAGAACCTGGCCAGGGAAATCCTGGAGCTGCATAGCGTCGGCCTGGCTGCCGGCTACACCCAGGCCGACGTCAGCGAATTCGCGCGAGCCATGACCGGCTGGAGCATCGCCGGCCTCAGGGAACCACCTGATCGACAGGGGCGATTCCTGTTTCGCGTCGCCGCCCATGAGCCAGGAGGACGGCAGATCATGGGTCGACACTACGCTGACGGTGGGCAGGAGCAGGCCCGCGCGGTGATGACGACCCTGGCCGCCAGCCCTCATACCGCGCGGCATTTGGCGAGCAAGATCGCCCGGCATTTCGTCGCCGACGATCCGCCGCCGGCTCTGGTCGACAAACTGGCCGGCGCCTATCTCGCCTCGGACGGCCAGCTGGGGGTGGTGGCCGAGACCCTTATCAGGGCCCCTGAAACCTGGGCGCCGGCCGCAGCGAAGTTCAAGACCCCGTACGAATTCCTGATTTCCAGCTGGCGCGCGGCGGGCGCTACGCCCAGCGAATTTCCCACCGTGGCCCCGACGCTGACCGCCATGGGCCAGAAACCGTTCAGTGCGCCCTCCCCCAAAGGCTGGCCGGAAGAAGCCCCGGCCTGGTGCACGCCGGACGCGGTGATCAAGCGGATGACCTGGAGCGAAGCCTTCGCGGCTGGAGCCGTTGCCGACCATGACCCCGTGGTCCTGGCCGAGGCATCGCTGGGCGCGCGCCTGACACCCCTGACGGCCCAGACCATCGCCCGGGCCGAAACCCGGGCCGAGGGCCTGGCCATCCTGCTGATGAGCCCCGAGTTCCAACGCCGATGACCCAGATTTCCAACCCGTCCCGCCGCCAGGCGCTCGCCGGCGCCTTTGGCTTCGGGATCACCATCGAACTTTTCGCAGCCCGCGCCTTCGCCGATGTGGACGCCGGTCTGGGGCGCAAAAAACTGATCGTGATCGTTTGCCGGGGCGGCCTCGATGGCCTGTCGCTGTCCCCGCCGGTGGGCGATCCGGACTACGCGGCCCTGCGGGGTTCGATCGCGCTGCCTGGCTTCGATCAGCCTGGCGGAGCGCTGAAGCTGGACCAGACCTTCGGCCTGCACCCCACCCTGACCAGCGTCCACGACCTAGCCATAAAGGGCCAGGTACGGATCGCGCCCGCGGTGGCGACACCGGATCGCGTGCGCTCGCATTTCGAGGCGCAGGACGTTCTCGAGACCGGGGCCACGACCGTCTATGGTTCGACTTCAGGTTGGCTTAACCGGGCGATTGAAGCCATGGGTCCCCCGGGTAAGGTCCGCGCGATCAGCGTTGGCGCCACCGCCCCGCTGATCCTCCGCGGCCGGATCGAGGCGGCTTCTTGGTCTCCCGGCGGAGGCATCCAGACCGATCACCGCCTCCCGGGTCTTCTGCAGGATCTTTACGCCTACGACCCCCTGCTGGGTCCGGCCCTGGCGAGCGGTCTCGCCACCGAGGCCATGGCCAAGGCGACCGCCGCCGATATGGCCGCCAATTCGACCATGGGAGGCCGGGAGATGAGCGGAGCGCCGATGGCGCCGGCCTTACGCCAGGGGCGGCCGCAAGCGCGCAAGCTCGGCGCGACCCTGGCCGGCTTCATGACCCAGCCCGACGGCAAGCAGGTGGCCGCCGTGTCCCTCGACGGCTTCGACACCCACGCCAACCAGGGCGCTTCCCAGGGCGGGTTGGCGACACGCCTGACGTATGTCGATGCGTTTCTCGAAGGTCTCTCCTCGGGGCTCGGCGATTCGTGGCGCGACACGGTGGTGGTGATGGTCACCGAATTCGGGCGCACAGCGCGGATTAACGGCACCGGCGGCACCGACCACGGCACCGCCTCGACGGCCCTGGTGCTTGGGGGCGCCCTGAAGCCAGGCGGGATCATCGGCGACTGGCCGACCTTGAAGACCAGCGCCCTGTTCGAAGACCGCGACACCGCCCCGACCTTGGACATGCGTGGCCTGTTCAAAGGCGTGCTGCGGGAGCATCTCGCCGTGGACCGCGCCAAGCTCGACACCCTGGTCTTCCCAGGTAGCGGAGAGGTTCGGCCGGTCCAAGACCTGGTGGCCTGAGGGGAGTTCTCGTCCTGCCGGAATACGACCAACCCCTCAAAGGCCTGGCCGTGCTGACCCTGGCCCGGACCGACCGCGACGCGACTTTCCCGATCGCTCGATCGAGATCGGCAATTTCAGATCTACCCCGGTTTGACGGTCTATAGCCCCCGGAACACCGGCCGACGTTTTTCCATGAAGGCTTTGCGGCCCTCGGCGTAGTCGGCGCTTTGGAAACATGCGTCGACGGCGGCGATGACCTCGTCGAGCTTGCGCTTTTCCGGGTCCTTCAGGGCTTCACGCACGGCGATCTTCGCGGCCTTGACCGTCAGGGGAGCATTGTCACCGATCATTTCCGCGTAGCGCCGCACCGTAGCCTCCAAGCCGTCAGCAGCGACGACCTTATTGACCAAGCCCGTCGTCGCCGCCTCGGCGGCGTCGAGATGGCGGGCGGTGAACAGAATATCCTTGGCGACCGAGGGACCCACCAGATCAGTGAGCGCCTTCACCCCATCGAAGGCGTAGCCAAGGCCGAGCCGGGACGCCGGAATGCCGAACCGGCTGTTTTCGGAACAGATGCGCAGGTCGCAGGTCAGGGCCACCGCCATGCCGCCGCCGATGCAGAAACCCCGGATCATGGCGATCGATGGCTTGGATAGCTCGACCATGGCCCGGGTCGCCGCGGCGCTCTGGGCGCTGTAGACGGCGTTGGCGGCTTGGCCGTCGCGGTGCTCGCCGAACTGCGAGATGTCGGCGCCGGAGATGAAGGCCTTGGCGCCGGCCCCCTTGAACACCACCACCCGGATGACCGGATCGGCTTCGAAGGCTTCGAGCACGGTTGGGATGGCCGCCCACATGTCGAGGGAAATAGCGTTCAGTCGTTCCGGATGATTGAAGGTCATCCAACCGATCGCGCCGTCTTTCTCGCCGGTCAGGCGCGTGGTTCCGGTCTCGATCATGGCTTCAGGCCTTCCGATAAACGGGGGGGCGCTTCTCAAGGAACGCCCGAACCCCCTCCTGGAAGTCCTCGCTCTGGGCGCAGAGAATCTGGTTACGGTCCTCCATCGCGACGGCTGCCTCCAGGCCGCCAGCGTCGACTGAGTGGTTCAGGCATTCCTTGGTCAGGCGCAGGCCCAGCGGCGTGGTCAGCAACATTTCCGCCACCAGTTCCTCGCCTTCTTTTTCGAGTTGCTCCGGGCTCACCACGGCGCTGACCAGGCCAAGGGCCAGGGCCCGGTCGGAGCGGATGAACCGGCCGGTCAGCATCAGTTCGGCCGCTACCGACGAACCGACCATGCGAGGCAGGAAATAGCTGACGCCGATGTCGCAGGCCGACAGGCCGATGCGGATGAAAGCGGCGTTCATCTTCAGGGTCGGGGTGGCGATGCGCACGTCAGAAGCCAAGGCGAGGGCGAAGCCGCCGCCGGCCGCCGCCCCGTCGATCAGGGCGACGATCGGTTGGGGACAGCGGCGCATGGCCATGACGATCTCGCTGATCTGCCTTTGGCGGATCAGGCCGTTGGATGGCCCCCCTCCCCCGCTGTTGTCGCGTTCCTTCAGATCGAGGCCGGCGCAGAAATTAGATCCGGCCCCACGCAAAACCACCACCCTCACCTCGTGGCGCCAGTAGAGCCCGACGAACAGATCGCGCAGTTCCTCGACGATCCGGCGGTTCAAGGCGTTGAGGCTGGCCGGCCGGTCCATGGTGACCCACAGGGCGTCACCGCGCTGGTCGAGGCGCAGGTGTTCATAATCCATGTGTCAGGCCCTGGCGCTGGTGGGAATCTGGTTGAATGGGACATTCTTATCGACGCGGATGTCGGCGGGCAGGCCCAGCACGCGCTCGGCGATGATGTTGCGCAGGATCTCGTCGGTGCCGCCCTCCACCCGAGTGGCTGGCGAGCGCAGGAGCATGGCCTGGAAGCGGCCGCTGGCGGTGGCGATCTCCGGATCGGAGATGATCCCGGCCTGGGCCTGCAGGTCTTCGGCGAACATGGCGATTTCCTGCATGGTCGGGCCAGCCACCAATTTGCCGATCGAGTTCTCGGGTCCGGGTGTTTCACCCCGCGACAGGGCCGATAGCGCGCGAAAACCGGTGTATTTCAGCCCCGTGGTCCGCACCGCCCAGGTCGCCAGCTTCGAGCGCACGGCCGGATCGTCGACGGCTAAACCATTCTCGGTCTCGATCCGACAGCAAAGCTCGAATAGCTCCGGGAAGCCGGTGGACATGCCCGAGCCGATCGACAGCCGCTCGTTCATCAGGGTGGTGAGGGAGACCTTCCAGCCATCGCCCACGGCGCCCAGGCGCTGGGCGTCGGGAATGCGCACGTCGGTGAAATAGACCTCGTTGAAGCCAGACTGGCCGTTGGCCTGTTTGATCGGCCGAATCTCGATCCCCGGGGTCTTCATGCTCAGGAAGAACATGGTCAGGCCCTTGTGCTTGGGCACGGTGGGGTCGGTGCGGGTGATCAGAATGGCCATGTCGGAGTAGTGGGCGCCGCTGGTCCAGATCTTCTGGCCATTGATGATCCAGTCGCCGGCCCCATCCGCCGCAGGCTCGGCGCGGGTGCGTAGACCGGCCAGGTCGGAACCGCCGGCCGGCTCGCTGAACAGCTGGCACCAGATCTCGCCGCCCGCCGCCAGGGGCGGAAGATAGCGGCGCTTCTGATCTTCGGAGGCGAAGGCCATCACGGTTGGGCCGCACATGCCGTGGCCGATGATGAAAACCCCGCCCAGGGCGCCGAAAGGAGCCTCTTCCTGGCCCCAGATCACCCGTTCGATCGGGGTGGCCCCCCGGCCGCCGTATTCCTTGGGCCAATGCAGGCAGGCCCAGCCGGCGTCAGCCTTCTTTTTTTGCCAAGCCTTGGAGGCCGCCATGGTGTCGACGCCCTTCATCTCCAGGCTGCCGAAACCGGAGGCTTCCAGATCGGCCTTGAGCTCCATCGGCGCGTTGGCGCTGATCCAGGCGCGAACCTCGGCCCGAAATTCGGCCTCGGCGGGTGTGTCGTCGAAATTCATGGCGTGTTCCTTTTCAGGCCGCGGCGGCGTTGCGGGCGCGCATGCGGGCGATGAGTTTGTCTTCCCAATGGGACTGGGCGCCCAGGTTCAGAGCCAGCAGGTTCGAGCGGCGATAGAACAGGTGGCAGTCGAAGGCCCAGGTGAAGCCCATGCCACCATGAACCTGGATGTTGTTTTTGGCGCAGTGCTGGAAGGCCTGGGTGGCGCTGACCCGGGCGGTGGCCGCCGCCTCCGGCAATTCAGCCGCGCCGGTCGAGAGCGCCCAGGCTCCATAATAGCCGTTCGACCGCGCCAGGGTGGCGGAGACATACATGTCGGCCAGCATGTGCTTGATGGCCTGGAACGAGCCGATTGGCCGGCCGAAAGCCATACGCTCCAGCGCGTAGTCGCGGGCCATCTCCAGGGCGCGGTCGGCCCCGCCGATCTGCTCGAAAGCGGTCAGTATGGCGGCGCGGTCGAAGACTTGTTCGAGAATCGACCAGCCCTCCCCCGGCGCGCCGAGCGGTTCGGCGGTCGCGCTGGCGAAATCCAGGCGCGTGTGGCCGCGCGACGGGTCGATGGTCTGCAAAACCGTGCGGCTGACTGCGTCCTGGCGCAGGTCGACCAGAAAGAGTGACACGCCCCGCGCTTCGGAGCCGGGCGCGGCGCGGGCCGACACGATGGCGAAGTCGGCGATCTCACCGTCGGCGACAGCCGTCTTAGCGCCCGTCAGCCGGCTTTCGGAAACCGACAGCTGAATCGTCTTGGGCGTTACCGCGCCGGCGCGTTCGGCGTGAGCGAAGGTTCCAATCGCTTCGCCCGCCGCCAGCTTCGGCAACCATTTGGCCTTCTGGGCGTCGCTGCCGGCCACCAGCAGGAATTCCGTGGCCAGGAAAACCGACGATGAGAATGGAACCGGCGCCAGCGCCCGGCCCATTTCCTCGGCGATGACACACAGTTCCAGATAACCGAGACCCAGACCGCCGTGGGCTTCGGGAATCACGATGCCCAGAAAGCCCATTTCGGCGAGCCCCGCCCATAACGCCTTGTCATAGGGCTCGGCGCTCTCGAGCACGGCCCGCACAGCGGTGGTGGGGCACTTGGCCGCCAGGAACCGCCGGGCCTCTGCCCCCATCTGCTTCTGTTCGTCGGAGAATTCGAAATTCAAGCGCGTGTCTCCCGGGGCTCTCGGCGGTCGCTTGGCGCCAGACGCCCCAACCCTTACTTGCCGGGGCCATAGGGGCGCCCTCCCGGTAGGGCAATCAAGCCCCATGGCCACAGCCGAGGCGCTCTCGGCGCCAAAATCTTCGCGGAAAAATTAGCGCAAGCGCTTGCGCTGACGCGGCGGAATGGCTCAAACGGGTAATTCTCTGTCTATTAAGTTGTATAACTAACATTTTAGATGAGCTATCGACCATGCCGTTTCGCCGCTTCGCGCTCCTGACTG
>JAYTXV010000202.1:0-5968 GCA_043742805.1 Caulobacteraceae bacterium
GCGTATAGTAAGTGCCCGGCTTCGGCGGCGTGTTCAGTATATTTACTTCTGCGGCCGCGACGCCCTCCGCTGGTTGTTGATATGTCACGCAGCCGCAGCAAGTAATCGCCACAGACATGACGATCACACCGATTTTAGCATCTAAACTGCAAGTCATAAGCGCGCCCCCTCTTGGTTCCGTAAGGCGGCCCGGCTCTGAGGTCAACCATAGAGGGCATTGAGGCATGGGAGTCACCCCACGCTGAACATGTGCTTGGTCTCATCGCGCCGCTTGGGCTCCTTGCTGGTGCGCATGCCGAACGGCTCGGACTGCTGGCCCTGGCGGATCAAGGGGAGGAAACCGCCCGGGCGTTTGTTCTCCAGCACCGCAGTCTCAGTGACGCGCCGCAGCCGGTCAAAGGTCCGACAGGGCATGCTACGTTCCTTGTAGCGAACCTCAAGCCGGCGATCGGGGAAGTCCACGACCTCGACCCGGCGTCCGATCGCCGCCTGGGCGAACTCGGACGGCTCGATTATGAAGAGGATGTTGTCGTACTGTGGCGTCAGGGAATGCGACAATGTGCGCTCCGCGCGCCAGGTGAAGGCCTCGTCCAGCCGATGCCGCGCTTGTATAGGCCGGTGCAGGTCCTTGTCGTTGAACGGCGCCTTGGCGAAGCGAGCGTTGTAGTCGATCATCAAGGCCGGCAGGAAGGCGTTGCTGTCCTCCATGGTGTTGGCGCCGGCGAACCTCAGCTCCTTCACCAGCCGATCCTGCAAGGTCTTGTTGGCGCGTTCGACGCGGCCCTTGGGTTGGTTGGAGTTGGCGCAGATGATCTCGATGCTCAGCGCCTTCAGGCGCGGCCGAACTGGGTCATGCCGTACTTAATCCCCGCTACGCCGTTGTCTACACCGGTTGTCTACGCCGGTTAGAGATGTCGCGCTGGGCGCCAGTTATAATGTCACCCACAGCGTCTGGAGTCGGGCGGCGGGCGGGCGCGGAGCCTTCGTGTAGCGCAGAGCCCGACCGCCGGCCGATGCACGGGCAGGGCAGCTTCGTCCTTTGTTTTCCGAGTGCGCCGTCAGGCGTGTGAGGCACGTAGAACCTCCGCTTCAGTTCGATACAGCCGACGAAAGCCATATATTTATAGGTGACTTTCGCCGTGTTTCACGAACGGCGCACGCGGAAGGCGATTGGCGGCCGTTAGCGGTGAGGGAGCGCTGGTAAGGGCGGCTGAAGATCGACCGAAGCGCAGAAGGCATACAAGTCGGCACCATATGCTGGCGCGATAAGAACAAGTGATGCCTCCGTTGCGGATCCTCTCGAATTTCGCCTCAAGAAAAACGGTATGTGCTTCGTGATACTGAGCCGCTGCTTCGGGATGGGGGCCGGGGAAAAGGACTTCCATGACCTCGGCGAGTTCCATGGTTTGCAAGTCGTCGCTGGTTGGCTGTTTCTGACCTGACCCCCTGAAACACGTCCAGAAATGCGTAGAGTCCGGCCCAAGGAAGGGACGGACGAATGAAGCGATCGAGGTTCACGGCGTGTGAGACATCGATGCGCTGGTCGTAGTCGCGCACAAGGCGCCGCCGGCGGGTCATCCAGCCGAAAGTGCGCTCGACCACCCAGCGACGGGGCCGAGCCTGGAAGCGCTTCTGGTCGTCGGATTTTTTGATGATCTCGATAACGAAGTCGAGATAGGCGGCCTTGTCCATGAGCTGGAGCCGGTCGTCAGGCGCACCGTCAGCAGCCGGCCATGGCTCTACTCCGTCCACATCCAGGGCTTGAATCATACCCCAAAGCCTGACGGAAACCCCGCCAACAGAATTTCAAAACGGTCTCTTAGCTCTCCAAAGCAGCGGCGAGATGCGCCGCCCCGGCGGGTTCCCGCCCCTCGGATTTTCGCTCGCTGTAGCGATCGACCAGGTAGTCGGCACGGTCGCGGGTAATCAGGGTGAATTTCACTAGCTCCTCCATCACGTCCACCAGCCGGTCGTAGTAGGCGGACTGCTTCATGCGCCCCGCCTCGTCGAACTCCTCATAGGCTTTGGCGACCGAAGACTGATTGGGGATCGTGATCATCCGCATCCATCGCCCAAGGACGCGGAGCTGATTGACGGTATTGAACGATTGCGACCCTGCGTTCACCTGCATTACCGCCAGCGTGCGGCCTTGAGTCGGACGCACGCCCCCGCGATCAAGCGGAAGCCAATCGATCTGAGACTTGAAGATCGAGGTCATGGCGCCGTGTCGTTCGGGGCTGCACCACACCTGACCTTCGGACCAAAGCGACGCCTGGAGCAACTCCTCGACCTTTGGATGGTCTAGCGGCGCGTCATCCACCTGCGGCAGGCCGCGAGGATCGAAGATGCGCGTCTCGGCGCCCATGCTACGGAGAAGGCGATCGGCTTCCTCGATCAGGAATCGACTGAACGATCGCTCGCGCAACGAGCCGTAGAGCAGGAGAAAGCGGGGAGGGTGGCCCGCCCGCCGTGGCGGCCTCAGTGCGTCCAAAGTCAGGGTATCGGCGAATCGAGCGTCGAGGGCAGGAACGTCCGTCATGTCTTCCTTCTGTCGCATGTTTCATTTATCGGTGAAACATGGAAATTGCTCTTGCCGTCACAGCGCTGTCCGCCCTGGCCCATGAAGGCCGTCTGACGATCTTTCGCGAGTTGGTCCAGGCCGGTCCCGAAGGGCTCGCCGCCGGCGAGGTGGCACGGCGCGTCGGAATTGCGCCAAGCACGCTGTCGGCGAGCCTGACGACGCTCTCTCACGCGGGCCTCGTCAGCTCCCGGCGCGAAGGGCGCTCGATCGTCTATGCCGCCGCCTACGAGCGTATGGCGACGCTGCTCGGCTATCTCGTGAAGGACTGTTGCAACGGCCGGCCAGAAGTCTGCGCGCCGTTGGCGGCGATCACCGAACAGCTCGCGTGCTGCGCGTGACGAACCCCGGCGGTGCTGATGCGCAAGCCTCTCAATGGCGTGAAGGCGTGAGCGAAGCTCGGAACCCCTACAACATCTTGTTCCTCTGCACGGGCAACTCGGCCCGTTCGATCCTGGCGGAGGCGATCGTGAACCGGACCCTGAACGGCAAGTTCAAAGCCTGGTCGGCCGGATCGTACCCCAAAGGCGCCCCGGTGTTTGATTTCATCTTCACCGTCTGTGACAACGCCGCCGGGGAGGTCTGCCCGATCTGGGCCGGGGAAGCCGGTGCGCTCCCATTGGGGCTTAGCCGATCCCGCTACTTTCGAGGGCGCCGAATGGGAAACCGACCGGGCCTTCTCCGAAGCCCACCGGCTGCTCGGCAACCGCATCCAACTCTTCGCCAGCCTGCCGTTTGACAAGCTCAATGGGCTTTCGCTGAAACGGGAGATGGATGCGATCGGCCAGACGACGGACTAGGCGACCTCCACCGCTACCTGATCAAAACGCTCTTCCCCTCTGTCTTAGGACATCGCCCCGTGCTGCTTGCCGTCGCCATATTCGTTCTAACGCTCGTGCTCGTCATCGCCCAGCCCAAGGGGCTGAAAATCGGCTGGGGCGCCATGATTGGCGCGATACTTGCACTCCTGGCTGGGGTGGTTCACCTCGGCGACATCCCGACCGTCTGGGGGATCGTCTGGAACGCCACGGCCGCGTTCGTGGCGGTGATCGTAATTAGCCTGCTCTTGGACCGCGCGGGATTCTTCGAGTGGGCGGCCCTGCACGTCGCGCGATGGGGGGGCGGACGGGGCAAGCTCCTATTCGCCCTGATCGTGCTTTTAGGCGCGGCTGTGGCCTCGATCTTCGCCAACGACGGGGCGGCCCTGATCCTGACGCCCATAGTCATCGCCATGCTCGTCGAACTGAAATACAGCGCCAAGGCGACACTGGCGTTCGCCATGGCGGCGGGCTTCATCGCCGACACAGCCTCCACCCCACTCGTCGTTTCCAACCTTGTCAACATAGTCTCGGCTGACTTCTTCAAGCTGAACTTCGGCGGCTACGCCCTAGTGATGATCCCGGTGGCGATTGCCACCATTATCACCACCCTCGCGGTGCTGCTTCTACGTTTCGGCCGTGAAATCCCGGCCACCTACGACCTGGCGGGCCTCAAACTGCCAAACGACGCGATCCGCGACCGAGGCGTGTTCGTCACCGGCTGGGTGGTCCTGGCGGCACTGCTGATCGGTTTTTTCGCCCTGCAACCGCTCGGTGTTCCAGTGAGCGCTGTCGCGGCGGCCGGCGCTGTGGTCCTGCTGCTGGTTGCCTCCCGTGGGCGTGTTATCAGCCCTGTCGCGGTCCTGCGCGAAGCGCCCTGGCAGGTCGTGATCTTCTCGCTCGGCATGTATCTGGTCGTCTTCGGGCTGCGGAACGCAGGATTGACCGCCTATCTCTCTGGCCTGTTCGAGGTGTTCGGCCGAGGCGGAGTCTGGGGCGCGACCTTCGGGGTCGGGGTAACCACAGCCGTGCTCTCCTCGATCATGAACAACATGCCGACAGTGCTGGTCGGCGCGCTCGGTATCCAGGGCGCCCACGTCGCGCCGGCGATCCGCGAGGCCATGGTCTACGCCAACGTGATCGGCTGCGACCTTGGGCCGAAGTTCACGCCCATAGGCTCCCTGGCCACCCTGCTCTGGCTCCATGTGCTGGCGCAAAAGGGCGTGCGGATCGGTTGGGGCTATTACTTCCGCGTCGGCGTGCTGCTGACTACCCCCATCCTGCTCGTGACGCTTACCGCTCTGGCGCTGCGGCTGAGCCTGAGGTAGCGCGGAGCATGAAGCCGTTTTTGGCCTTTGCTACCTACTCAGCGGCGGGCTTTGCTGAAATCGCCGGGTGCTAAGCATTCTCCGGAGATCGCTCATGCCCGACACTTTGCCTATCACGATCTACCACAACCCTGACTGCGGGACCTCGCGCAACACCTTGGCGATGATCCGGGCGGCCAGCTACGAACCGCTCGTGGTCGAGTATTTGGAGACGGGTTGGACTCGCGAGCTGATCGAAGCCCTGCTCCGAGACATGGGCATGACGGCACGGGAGCTTATGCGGGGGAAGGGGACGCCCGCCGCCGAATTGGGCTTGCTGGACGAAGGGACGACGGACGCGGCGATCATCGACGCCATGCTGGCGCACCCCATCCTTGTGGATCGGCCCATCGTGGCGGCGCCGCTCGGTGTGAAGCTCTGTCGCCCCTCTGAAGTGGTGCTGACGTTGCTGGATCAAAAGCCGGAAAGCTTCACCAAGGAAGATGGTGAGATCGTCAACTTATGAGGCCGGCTGTCCGTTCGCGGGCGGTTTCAACGTGAGAACACAGCGCTGAGCCCGCCCGGATTCGCTTGCGGCCTCCTTGCATTTTTCCACTGCATCACGGTTTTCGCACGCCAACTCTGGGGCATCGACGAGCCGCGCCCAACTCTGGGCGTTGGCGTTTTGCACAAGGCAGGCGCCGGCCTCCCGTGTCTCGTGGCCCTTCTTGTGTCTGCGCCGCTGCTTCCCGAAACCATCGCTAACGGCGCCGGCAGTTATACAAATCGGTATCGCACCCCTTGAATTGCAATATGCAATAATCTATCTTCCTCCTCATGCCCTCAATCGCAACCCATTCCGCCCCGCCGCACCCGGCCGCTTCGCCTGCCAACGACACGGCGGCGAACGACGATCTTGATCTATTCGCCCCAGCCATCCTCCGCGCTGAAAGCCGTTTGCGCGATCTCGAGCGGATGAGGCGGATCGGCATGGACATTTCGGAGGCTCTGCACGAGCGCGTCGTGGCCGAGGGCGCAGCGGCAACCGTATCTACGGTGATTAACGGTGTTATTGACGATTCCGCAAAGTGCCCCGCTGCAAAATCTCCGCGCTTCGACGCGGCCGAGGCCTTCGCCAAGATCTCCCGGACCGTGCGGCTGACGATCAATCTGGAGGTCAGGGCCGACGAGGCCCTGCGCGCCTTGCAGTCCGGCCAGTTCCTCGCCCGCGAGGCCCGCCGGACAGGGCGCAAGCTTCGCGAGGA
>JAYTXV010000203.1:0-1575 GCA_043742805.1 Caulobacteraceae bacterium
CAGTCTTGGCCGATGCGTCGTCTGTCACCGCCTTTAATCTGGAGCTACCGGTGAGTTGCTTTTCCGTATCTCCACGCGCCCGCTCCCTGGCCCTCTGCCTGGGGTCCATGGGTCTCGCCTCCAGTGCGGCGGCGCAGACCGACCCGGCCGGTTCCGGCCCGATCCTGGGGGCCCTTGAGTGGGTTCAGGGCACGCTGATGGGCAACCTGGCGACAACGGCGGTGGTGATCGCCGTGGCCGTCGTGGGCCTGATGATGCTGACCGGGCGCATCGATTGGCGCCGAGGCGTCACCGTTGTCTTGGGCGCCTTCATTGTCTTCGGCGCGGCGGCGATCGTCGCCGGCATCCGAAGCGCCGCGACGGGACTCCGGTAGCGCCTTGGCCGCGCTGTCCTCGGACCCGATCTGCACGGTCTTGACCCGGCCACAGATGTTCGCCGGTGTCACCTACAGCTATGCGGTATTCAATCTGATCGTCACGGTCGAAGCGTTCCTGATCACCAAGTCGTTCTGGTCGCTGCTGGCGGCGGTGGTGATCCATGGAGTCGGCTATTTCGGCTGCCTGCACGAACCGCGATTCTTCGATCTCTGGATCGTGCGCGCCAGCCGCTGCCCTCGCGTGCGCAACCACAGATTCTGGCGCGCGAACTCCTATCGTCCTTGAGGAGCCGCCGGTGAGCCCTTTGTCAGCCCGAGGGCTCGGCGTCGATCCTCTGGTCATCCAAGGCCTTGGGTGTGGTATCACTCCAGGCTTATGACCCAGTCCTACCGTTCGGCGGATCTGCATCGCAAACTGGCCGCGAAGGAAGCTTCGATCGGCGATCGGCTGCCCTATGCGCGTCATCTCGACGAGGCGACGATCCAGACTCGCGACGGCCTGCTCATACAGGTGCTGCGCCTCGATGGCTTTCCGTTCGAGACCGTCGACAGCGAGGAACTGAGCTACCGAAAACAGATTCGCGAGTCGCTCTATCGTGGGGCGGCGAATTCCCGACTGGCGATCTATCACCACATCGTCCGGCGGCGGGTGACGCCGGAGCTGGCCGCGGAATTCGACGATGCGTTCTGCCAAGGCCTGGACCGCGATTGGCGCGCCAAGTTGGCTGAACGACGCCTGTTCGTGAATGAACTGTTCCTGACCCTGGTGCGTCGGCCATTGCAGGGCAACGCCGGTTTCGTCGAGCGCCTGTTCCGCTCGGCGGCGCGCGACAGCGCGAACCTCGACCAGGATCTGCGCCAGCTGAACGCTACGCGCGAGACCTTCATGGCCGCCCTCGCGCCTTATGGCGTTCGGCTGCTGACCACCTACCAAGGCCCTAACGGGCTGTGCTCGGAGCCATGCGCCTTTCTGGCCTCCCTGGTCACCGGCGATATGCGCCCGGTGCTCACGCCCGGCGCCGATATCGGCCAAGGCCTCGCTGACCGGCGCCTGACCTTTGGACTGGACGCCATGGAGTTCGCCCCGGCGGGTGATCGCCCGGCGATGTTCGGGGCGGCGATCTCGATCAAGGACTATCCGTTGCAGTCCTCGCCCGGCATGCTCGATGGCGTCGTCCGGCTGCCCTATGAGATGGTG
>JAYTXV010000204.1:0-6599 GCA_043742805.1 Caulobacteraceae bacterium
GCGCTCTACCGCGCCATCACCCTCAATGGCGTGGCCGCCGAACAGAACCTCCAGGCTTTCGAGGCCGGCCGTATCGCCGCCCACGATCCCGCCTCGCGCATGCCGAATCCACCGGCGACGACTTCGGAAACCCTGTCTCTCGATGACCTGATCGCCCGCCGCGCCGCTGACCTGACCGCCTACCAGGACGCCGCCTATACCCGGCGCTACCAGGATCGGGTCGCCGCGGTGCGAGCCGCCGAGTCGCCCCTGGGCGGCGACGCCCTGACCCGGGCGGTGGCGATCAATCTCTACAAGCTGATGGCCTACAAGGACGAATACGAGGTCGCCCGGCTCTATGCGGACGGCCGGTTCGCCGGCGAGCTTGGCCAGACTTTCACCGGCGGCAAGGTCAAGGTCTGGCTGGCGCCGCCGCTTATCGGAACCAAAGATCGCAACGGCCGGCCCCGCAAGATGGCCTTCGGCGGCTGGATGCTCGAATTGGGTTTTCCGCTGCTGGCCAAGTTCAAGAGCCTTCGGGGAGGGCCCCTCGATATTTTCGGCGCCAGCGCGGAACGTCGTATGGAGCGCGGTCTGATCGCCGACTACGAAGCTGTTCTGGACCGATTAGTCGCCGGCCTCACCGCCGAGCGCCTGCCCCTGGCCGTGAAGATCGCACAGACCCCTGGGGAAATCCGCGGCTTCGGCTACGTGAAGGAGGCCGCCATCAAGACCGCCAAAGCCACCGAAGCCGCGCTCTGGGCGAAGTGGGGCTGACACCGGCGCCCGCGAGGGCTAGTCAGGCCCGATGAATTTCGACTTCGACGCGGCGGTGGTGGGGGCGGGCGCCGTGGGACTGGCATGTGGCTACGCCCTGGCTAAGCGCGGCCTCTCTGTAGTCGTTCTGGAAAAACAACGGGCTATCGGCCAAGGGGTCTCCTCGCGCAATTCCGAGGTGATCCACGCTGGCCTCTACTATCCGACCGGTTCGCTGAAGGCTAGATTCTGTGTCGAGGGACGCCGCGCCCTCTACACGTTCTTGGACAACCACAAGATCGCCTGCGACAACTGCGGCAAGCTCGTGGTGGCCAGCGAACGCGATCAGGTCGAACGGCTGGACCAGATACTCCGGCAGGGCCTCGCCAACGACGTCGAGGGTTTGTCCCTGATCAGCGGCGCGGCGGCCGTCGCCTTGGAGCCCGCCCTGCGCGCCGAGGCCGCGCTTGTTTCACCCGAGAGCGGCGTATTCGACAGCCACGGCTATATGCTCGCCCTGCAAGGCGAGATCGAGGACCGCGGCGGCGTGGTGGTCACCGCCACGCCTTTCGAGGGCGCCGCCCCGCTGGAGCAAGGCGGCTTCGAAATTCGGACCGGCGGCGAGTCGCCCGCGAACCTGACCACGCGCCTGCTGGTCACCGCCCCCGGTCTCTCGGCCCAGTCCGTGGCCGGTTTTATCGAGGGATTCCCGGCCGGCCTGATCCCGGCTTTGCACTACGGTAAGGGCGTCTACTTTCGGCTTCGGGGTCGGGCGCCGTTCAGTCGCCTGATCTATCCGCCACCGATCCCAGGCGCGCTCGGCACACACTATCGCCGGGACCTCGGCGGCCAGGCCGTGTTCGGCCCGGACCTCGCCTTTGTCGACACCGAGGACTACACCGTCGATCCGGCCCGGGCGGAGAGTTTCTATACCTACATCCGTCATTTCTGGCCGGGCCTGCCCGACGACAGCCTCGATCCCGACTATGCCGGCCTGAGACCTAAGATTCATGGCCCGGGTGAGGTCCAGCCCGACTTCCGCCTCGACGGCGCCGATGTCCATGGCCTGGGTGGCCTGATGGCCCTGTTCGGCATCGAGAGCCCGGGCCTGACCTCTTCCCTGGCCATTGGCGAGGCCGTGGCCGAGCGGCTGATGGGCAATGGATGAGGCTTGAAGGCGCTCGCCCCAGGCCGTATACCCCCGGCTCCCGCGCGCGGACCCCAAAAACGCACTCCGGGGCTGGGTAGCTCAGATGGTTAGAGCGGTGGATTCATAACCCACAGGTCGGCGGTTCGATCCCGCCCCCAGCTACCACGAACCTAGCGGGTGGTTCAGGCATGGAACCCAGCTTGACGCGGGCGATGATGGCGCGCCTGCTGAAACTCAGCTATCGCCCTGGACCAACCTAATGAACCCTATCACTCTGTTCGCCGCCCTGGCCCTCGCCATACCGGGGGGCCTGGTATTGCAATTCGTAAATCAACCGCTGGGCGTGGTGCTGATCCTCGCCGCCGTCCTGGTCGCGCTCTCCCTCAAGGTCGCCAACACCTGGCAGAAGTTCGTGGTTCTGCGGGCCGGCAACCTGCAGGGCGTCAAGGGACCAGGGCTGTTCTGGATCTTGCCGGTCTTCGACAGCGTGGTGGCGATCATCGACGAGCGCATTCAGACCACTGGCTTCAACGCCGAGCGCGCCCTGACCCGTGACACCGTGCCGGTCAATGTGGACGCCATCATCTTCTGGCGGGTGCACGACGCGCGCCGGGCCGCCCTGGAAATTACCGACTATCGCACGGCCATCGACAGGGTCGCTCAGACGTCGCTGCGCGAAATGATCGGCTCGTCGCTGCTGGCCGACCTGCTGTCCGACCGTCAGACCGCTGATGAGCGGCTGCGCGACACCATCGGCGCCAAGACCGAGGCCTGGGGGGTCACGGTGATCAGTGTCGAGATTCGCGACGTGGCTATTCCCGAGGCCCTGCAGGATGCCATGTCCCGCCAGGCCCAAGCCGAGCGCGAGAAACAGGCCAGGGTGATCCTGGGGTCCGCCGAGGTTGAGATCGCGGCCCAGTTCCTCAGAGCCGCCGAGACCTATGAGGGCAATCCTGCGGCCCTGCAGCTGCGAGCGATGAACATCATCTACGAGACCACCAAGGAGCGCGGGGCCACGATCCTGATGCCCACCGCCATGGTCGACGCGATGAACCCGGCTATGGCCATGGCCGTGGTGTCGCAGGTGAAGAAAGACGCCTGAGCGGCGAAGACCCAGGCGGTTTGACGGCGCGGCGGGGGGCGCCGAGGCGGCCAGCCCAAGCCGGCTCCTGGAGGCCACGGCTGGTTTGCCCACGGATTGCTTGTCGCCAGGGAGCGGGCTAGCTTCCGGCATCGCCCCGGCGAAGATCGGCGGCGGGTTCGGAGAAAACCATGGACTATGCGGGCCGAGATTGCTGTGACGCCGACAGCCACATCATGGAGACCACCGACTGGGTTACCCGGTTCGCCGACCTGGATATCCGCGATCGTTTGCCGCCGCTGGCCCTGGGCGCCGCGGGCAACGCCACCCTGGAGTTCATCCGCAAGGCGGAGGCCCGCATTCAGGACCCGGCCCGCACGGCGGCCATCGATCACAATGTCATCGCCGGACCCAAGGGCTGGGCCGCCTACGGGGCCTTCGACGTCGCCGAGCGCAGACGCGCGCTGGACGATCTGGGTTTCCGCCGCCAGCTGGTGTTCTCAACCTTCGCGGGCACCCAGTATCTGAATGCCACCGACCCTGACCTGCTTTATGGCGGCCTACGCGCACACAACCGGGCGATGGCGCATTTCTGCGGCCAGGACTCCCGGCTGATCGGCGTGGGTCAGGTTTCGCTCAACGACCCGGCGCGAGCTCTGGCCGAGGTCGAGGAAGGTTTACGGCTTGGTATCGGAGCCTTCTGGATGCCGTCCAGCCCGGCCGGCGAGGCTTCCCCCGGCCATGAAGATTTCGATCCGATCTGGCGGATCCTGTCGGACGCCAAGGTTCCGTTCATGCTGCATATCGGCTCTGGGGGCCGCGTTTTGCCCAAGGCCTATGAGAACAACGGCAAGCCTCGCCCGTTCGACCTGCTGGGCGGCGGCGAGAACCTGCGGGTGAAGGATTATATGGTCCTGCCGTTCGCGCCGCAGATGTTCCTGAGCGCATTGGTGTTCGACGGCGTGTTCGAACGCTTTCCCGAACTCCGCGGTGGGGTGATCGAACTGGGGGCCGGCTGGGTTCCCGATTTTCTGCGTCGGCTGGACATGGCCCAGAAGGTTTTCCGCAAGAGTGACGTAACCGTGGCCTCTCTGACCATGAAACCGTCGGACTATATCCGCCGCGCCGTTCGCTTCACGCCGTTTCCGGGCGAGGATGTCGGTCAGATGATCCGCGACGCGGGGCCCGAACTGTTCCTGTTTTCCAGCGACTATCCGCACCCGGAAGGCACCGACGATCCGATCGGCCGCTTCGAGCGCACCTTCGCCGGCCTCGACGAGGACGCCAAGGCCGGTTTCTATCACCGCAACTTCGAACACATGATGGGCGCGGCTTAGCTGGCGCCGGGACCAAGGCTTGGTGGATTGGTGCTGACCGGCGGCGGCTCGGTCCGGATGGGCGTCGACAAGGCGACCGTGGATTGGTTGGGCGTCACGGCGGTGGAACGGGTCGCGGCTCTGGCGGCGTCGGTCGGCGCGACACTGATCTTCACGGTTGGGGGGCTTCCTTACGGTCTGCCGCATGTTGCCGATGAGACACCAGGCGGTGGCCCGGTCGGCGGCATCCTCGCCGGCGCGGCCGTCCTGCGTTCGCTGGGCTGTGATCGCGCGCTCATCCTGGCCGTGGATGCACCCACCTTGCGCCTGGAGGATCTCCAGCCGCTGATTGCCAGTGCAGGCGCCGGGGCCGTCTTCGAGGGGCTCCATCTTCCGATGGTCGTGGATTTGAGCGCTCTGCCCGTCGACGCGCGAGCCGACTGGCCGATCGGTCGGCTGGTCGATCAAGCCGGGCTGCAGCGGCTGGAATGCGCCGATGCGGCGCGCCCGCGAATACGCGGCGCCAACACGCCGTTGGAGCGTGAAGCCCTGCTTGATCGACTGCGAGAACAGGAAAGCGCCTAGCTCGACCGCGCGGGCGACGCTGGTCGCCGGAGGACTGGCCGGCGTGGCCGCCTAAGTCGTCAATGGCCGGGCTCTAAGACGCCCTGGTCTCCGACGATGTCCTGGCCCTGGCGCTCTTGGCCTGACTGAAGATTCAGGCCGGCAAGCCGGCAAGCCGGCCCAGCATGCGACAGAAGACCATCAATCGCCTGATGCCCCGCCTAGCGCGCGGCGAACTGCTTGGCTGTCTAGGAAACGCTCGATGCGCGCCACGCCTGAACCCTGACCGGCGCGTCAGTACGACCTGGGCATGCCCAGGACATGTTCGCTGAGATAGCTGAGGATCAGGTTGGTCGAGATCGGGGCGACCTGATAGAGCCGCGTCTCGCGGAACTTGCGTTCCACGTCGTATTCCTCGGCAAAACCGAAACCACCATGGGTCTGCAGGCAGGTGTCGGCAGCGGCCCAGGACGCCTCGCTGGCCAGCAGCTTGGCAGTGTTCGCCTCCTCGGCGCAGGGCTTGCCGTCGTCGTATAGGCGCGCGGCCTCATAGGTCATCAGCCGGGCGGCGCGGCCCTGAGCGTGAGCCCGGGCGATTGGAAAGGCCACGCCCTGGTTCTGACCGATAGGGCGGCCAAAGACGATTCGGTCCTTGGCGTAGGCAGTGGCCTTGTCGACAAACCAGCGATTGTCGCCGACGCATTCGGCGGCGATCAGGATCCGTTCGGCGTTCATGCCATCGAGGATGTAGCGGAATCCCTTGCCCTCCTGCCCGATCAGGCACGCGGCGGGAATCACCAGGTTGTCGAAGAATATCTCGGTGGTGGCGTGATTGATCATCGTGCGGATCGGCTTGATGGTCAGGCCGCGCCCGACCGCCTCGCGCATGTCCAGCAGGAAGACGCTGAGCCCCTCGCTCTTGCGGGCGACCTCCTCCTTGGCCGTGGTGCGGGCCAGCAGCACCATCAGGTCGGAGTGTTCGGCGCGGGAGGTCCAGACCTTCTGGCCGTTGATCACATAGGTCTCGCCTCGGCGTGTCGCGGTGGTGGCGATGCTGGTGGTGTCGGTGCCGGCGGTGGGTTCGGTGACGCCGAAGGCCTGGAGACGCACCTCGCCCGTGGCGATTTTTGGCAACCACTGGGACTTCTGGCTGTCGGAGCCGTGTCGCAGCACCGTCCCCATGGTGTACATCTGGGCATGCAGGGCGGCCGCGTTGCAGCCGCTGGCATGAACCTCTTCCAGGATCGCCACGGCCACCGACAGACCAAGGCCGCTGCCGCCGTAGGTCTCGGGGATCAGCACGCCCAGGAAGCCGGACTCGGTCATTGCCGCCACGAACTCGGTCGGATAGGCGCGCTCCCGATCCTGACGGCGCCAATACTCTCCGGGGAACCTGCCGCACAGCGCCCGCACGGCCTCGCGGATCTGGTCGACCGAAGCCTGATCTGCGGCTTCGCTCCTGGACTGAAGGGCCTGGGTCGTCATGGTCGTGCTCCGCATCAAGTCAGAATATTCACCGCCCGCGCGGCCACCAGCCCCACGGTCAGCAGGGAAACGAACGCCTCCACAGCCATCAGCAGCTTGCTTCTCGAGCTCAGTGGCATGGTGTCGGTGGGGGAAAAGGCGGTGGCGTTGGTGAAGGAGACATAGAAATAGTCCACGAAGCCCGGCGTCCAGCTCGGGTCGCCGTCGCCGGGACCCATCATCTGCGGAAACAGGAAATCCGGTTTGGCGCGTGGAGCCAAGCCTCGCG
>JAYTXV010000205.1:0-2319 GCA_043742805.1 Caulobacteraceae bacterium
CAGATGACTTCCAGGTTCTTGGTATCTCGATGCCAAATAGCCGATAGCCGCTCCGGCAGGACCAGGTTATTGAGAGCCTCTGCCATTTCTGCCGACTGCGTATGTTCGAACACTAAAGCGATAGAGTTGTCATTCCAAGGTCTCTCCACAATAACTCTATCAGCCACGCCAGACTTTAGCGATGAGCCGGGATTATTGTCGAGAAATGCTTTGAAAATCGCGTTTGTTGCGGCTGATGCAGACAGAGTTACAGCCCGCGCCGGGTTGCGCTGCGGGATTGGCTGGAGTCCCCTGTTGCGATTTCTAGACACGCGTCCCCCAAAAGAATCATTCAGGGGGCGCAGCGTCTGCCTCGACCAAGGGGTATGTCAAGTGCATAGTTCCCTTCAAATTCTAGAGCCGCTATAGCCTATTCGATGTTCCGTCCCGCCGCGCCCGCCTGCCTGTGGCTGTTTGCCGTCTTGGCTATTGTGCCCACGCCGTCCGTAGCCGCGCCCCCAGCGGGTCCGGCGCAAGAGACGGTGTCGAACGTCGGCGGCGGCATGAGCTCGGGCAATCCCACGCCCGAGGAACGGCTTTCCGGCGCGCTCCAACAGATCGGCATGACGACCTGCGCGGCCACGGTCGAGCGGGCGGCGCGTTTTCTGTTCGATGGCGCCGAAGCAAACTTCACCGTGCAGCCATTGGGGCCGGACGCCAACCGTTGGCCGACCGTGATAACGTTGGAAAGCGCCCACGCCAGCCAGGGTCGCGTGCGCCTGTCGACCCTCGTCGTCTCCCCCGGACCGACCTGTTCGGGGCTTTATCAGCAGGTGGTCAGTTGGCCGACACCCTGCGCCGAGCTGAAAGCCTCGGTGTTCGCAACCTATCAGAACGCGCATATCGTCTTTCGCGCGGTCCAGATGAGCGAAGTCGGCCCAGGTCTTCAGCTCTATCTGATGCCCGCAGGGACCGGCTGCGTGTCGGGTCGTGTCCCGCGACGTGGTGTAGCTCGATGGTAGCGGAGCCGCTCGCGAAGCGCGCCCTCCACATGGCGCCGTAGCGAGCGAGCGGCGGAGCGGCGGTCATCGACGATCTTCGGTAGGCTTGGGTTTGCGGACTCAACCCTAGACGAGGAACGAAGATGACCACGGACATGATGAACCTGCGGGCGCTGATGGAGAAGAGCGCGGACGCCGATTTGCTGCGCGAGATGATAGGTTACGGCGCCCAGCGGCTGATGGAGCTGGAGGTGGGTGGGCTGACCGGCGCCGCTCACGGCGAGAAGAGCGCCGAGCGGCTGGCTCAGCGCAACGGCTACCGTGATCGCGACTGGGAGACGCGGGCCGGCACGGTCGAGCTGCGCATCCCCAAGCTGCGCAAGGGCAGCTACTTCCCGTTCTTTCTTGAACCGCGTCGGTTGGCCGAGAAGGCGCTCACCGCCGTGATTCAGGAAGCCTACATCCAGGGCATCTCTACCCGTTCAGTAGACGACCTGGTCCAGGCCATGGGGATGAGCGGCATCTCGAAGAGCCAGGTGTCCAGGCTCTGCGAAGACATCGATGTTCGCGTGAAGGCCTTCCTCGACCGGCCGATCGAGGGCGACTGGCCCTACCTGTGGATCGACGCGACTTACATCAAGGTCCGCCAGAACGGCCGCATCGTCTCGGTCGCGGTCATCGTCGCGGTCGGCGCCAACACCGATGGCCGGCGCGAGATCCTGGGCATGGAGATCGGCCCATCGGAGGCGGAAACCTTCTGGACGGACTTCCTGCGTGGCCTCGCCAGGCGTGGCCTACGCGGCGTGAAGCTGGTGATCTCGGACGCCCACGAGGGGATCAAGGCGGCCGTGTCGAAGGTGATGAACGCGACCTGGCAACGCTGCCGCGTCCACTTCATGCGCAACGTCATGGCCCATGCCGGCAAGAGCGGCCGGCGGGTCGTCTCGGCCTTCATGAGCGCCGCCTTCGCCCAGGACGACGCTCCTTCGGCCAGCCTCCAATGGCGCAAGGTCGCCGATCAACTTCGGCCCAAGCTGCCCAGGCTCGCCGGGCTCCTCGACGATGCCGAGACCGACGTGCTGGCCTACATGACCTTCCCCGCCGCGCACCGCGCCAAGCTCCACAGCACCAACCCGCTGGAGCGCCTCAACGGCGAGATCAAGCGGCGCACCGAGGTCGTTGGCATCTTCCCCAACGAGGCCGCCATCGTCCGGCTCGTCGGCGCCATCCTGCTCGAGCAGAACGATGAATGGTGCGTCCAGCGCTCGCGTTACTTGAGCCTGGAAACCATCGCCACCTTGAGCGATAACCCCTTCGTCAGCCTGCCAGACATGGCGGC
>JAYTXV010000206.1:0-15999 GCA_043742805.1 Caulobacteraceae bacterium
GTTGCTGCTCACCGGTTTCGACATCGAGGATCGGCGGGACCGGGGCGAGAAGATTCTGGCGACCCAGAGCTACTTTGAAAATGGCGGACGGGGGCTGAGCACATCGCATGGGATCACCCGCCGTGAGGCCGACAGCGATCCGATTGATGTCGTGCTGACAAAAAATACGGCGCAGAACGCGCCACTTACGGTTTCCAACGCCATGCCCAAGGTGGAGGCCCGCTCTGGGGTTTCGCGCAATTGGTGGGTTCAGGTCGGCGAGTTCCGAAGCCGCAAAGCCGCGCATGCCCAGCTTGATACGGTGTCCCGCAAGTTCGCCGGTATTCTGGACAACGCGCGGGGCTCGGTCGACGGCGGCCGCCGCACCTATCGTGCAAAGTTTTCAGGCATGACCGAAGTCGCGGCGAAACAAACCTGCTCGGCCGCCAAGAACCACGGCATCCCCTGCGCGGCGAGCGATAGGGCCTAGGGTGAACGGACTTAAACGATCCCTCCCCTTCCGAGAAGGCGATCCCTCGCGGCGTTGATTTGCGCGGCCAGGCCGGCGGTTCCTCCGTGGTCCGGGTGGGCTCGTTGCATAAGACGGCGATAGGCTGCCGTGATCTGAGCGCGGTCGGCGGTTTCGTCCAATCCGAGAATTGTCCGCGCCTCATGGGCATTCATCGGCGAAGCCGCGTCGCCATGGCTCGCCGGCCTGCTTTGCCGCGCCGCTTTCCCAAGAAATGCCGAAGCAGCGACTAGGAGGAGACTGGGGATCCATCCACCCCTGAGAGCGACGACCACTGCCGCCACGGCGGTCAAAGCGGCGAAGAGGGTGCTGAGGAGCCTTCCCGTACCGGAAAGGCGGGACGGCCGTCTTCCCACCCAGACCAGCACACCAAGAACACCAAACCCTATGAGAACGAAAGGGAACATGACGGCCTAGCTCGCGTCTGGAGGCGCGTTCACCAGGCCGAGGTCGCTCATCAGGACCCTCAGTTCCTGCCGGGCGGCGACATGGGCAAGAGATACCTGGACCGGTCTGATTTTCGCGGAGAGGTCGTTGACCGTCAGGCCAAATGGAAACAATTCTCGATAGATGACCCGATCCCGCAGACCAGTCACGGCCCGGAACCCAGCCCGCCTGGACAGAGCGGCGAGGCGCTCATCGACTCGCTTGCGATTCCTGGCCTCGAAGGTAGCGAGGCGATTGCGAAGGATGACCCAGTCAATGGAACGTCCGTGCAGGGCGGCGCGCGCCTTACGCGCTTCCCAGACACTCACCGCATAGAGACTGGGTCTCAGTACTGCCAGGGTTACGGGATCGACAACACCGATCATGTCGAAGTCGACAAAACTGTCGTTCATCGGCGTGACGATAAGGTCGGCGGATCCATGCGCCTGCCTCGAAAGTTCCGTATCGGCGCCCGGGGTATCAACGACGACATAGTCGGCGTCCTGGCCTAGCGCCTCTTCCAGGGCGCCGGCGTTGGCGACCGACAGAACCTCGGGCTCGGGCAATGGGGTACCCTGCGCGGTCGTCCAGGCGTGCCGGCTCGCGAAGAAATGGCCGGTCGATTGCTGGCGAATATCCAGATCGACGACAGCCACGCGAGCGCCTTCATGCAGAAGGGCGGTGATGACATGGACGGCTATGGTCGACTTTCCCGCTCCGCCTTTCTCGTTGCCAATGACGATGATGCGCGGTTGACCCAATTGACCGTCTCTCCAAGATTGCCTCTCCGCAATAGCGGCGAACGAGGCCATTAGATGGCGTGCATGCGGCGCCCGGGAGCCTCACGCAAGGGTGCGGAGTGAAACCCTACCAGGCGCCAATCTCGCGCAGGCGCTTGGCCAAATCACCCGGCATGCTATCGGCCCCGCCAGCCTGGGGAAGATCGGGGGGCGCGTCGCTAGGATCGAGGTAGCGCCACCCCTGGAACGGACGTCTGGCTGTGGGCGCTGTCAGAACAACGGTTTCTTCCAGTCGGATTTCACATCGTCGTTGAGGTCCCGAGTCGATGGTGTCAACGGCGAGAATTCCTTGCCGGGAAAGGATGAACCCCTTGTAGACTCGGTAGAGCGAGCCCCCACCCACCATTTCAATCGCCCGTTTGGGGGTCTGGCGGGTCCTGAGAATCCACGGATCGCCCGGCGCCCGCGTCTGTACGCGCCACGCGATCAATTCCTCGACGGTGTCACAACCGACGCAAAGCTTTATCAGATGAAGGCTCAAGGAAGGTCTGGACCAATGGACTCGATTCGACCGACGGCGAATCCATCCGTCACCTGATCGCCGACCGCCACGAATAATTCCGCAACCCGCCCCGTTGCCGCCGCGACCAGGCTATGCTCCATTTTCATGGCCTCAAGGACCACCAGAACCTGGCCGGTGGTCACCATGTCTCCCACCGCGACCGCGACGCTGACGATACGCCCTGGCATGGGAGTCCGCACGATTCCGTCAAGCAAGCGAAAGCCGCCCGGAGCTTCGATCGGCCGCGTCAGGGAAACTCGCATCCCCTCTCCACCCGCGAACAGGATCCACTCCCCGGCCAAGCGGACCAACGCGCCCTCATCGGCTTCAGGCTCTATTCCAAGATCAACATCGATGGCGCGGCCGTCGAGATAGACACGGGCTGTCCGCGCCCGCGCGCCGTTCATACGGAATCCGGCCAATCCCTGATCGGCGTCCCAGGGCGACGGAGTTCTGGAGGTCGTCTCGGTCGCCTCCCAGCAACCTAGGCGCGCAATGGTTCCGGCGGAAATGGCCGGCGCCGGAGCTTCGATGAGACCCTGAAGCCGCGCCTCGATGAAGCTTGTCTCGACTTTGCCCGCGATAAAATCGGGGTGCGCAATACAACGCGCCAGGAAGGCGGCATTGGTCTTAACCGGCCAGATCTCCACGGCCCGCGCCGCGCCGGCCAGCCGCGACGCCGCGACCTCGCGCGTGTCGGCGTGGCTGATCAGCTTGGCGATCATCGGATCATAAAAGGATGTGATCGCGCCGCCAGCCACGACACCCGAGTCGACTCGCACGACGTCGGGCAGCCTGAAATGGTCCAGCGATCCCACCGACGGCAGAAACTCCTGGCGAGGGTCCTCGGCGTAAAGCCGCGCTTCGATCGCGTGGCCTTTCAGGCGAATGGCGCCCTGTTCCAACGGCAAGGCTTCACCCGAGGCGATTCTCAGCTGCCACTCCACCAGATCGATGCCGGTTATGGCTTCGGTCACCGGGTGTTCGACTTGTAACCGAGTGTTCATCTCCATGAACCAGACCCGATCGGCACGCAGGCCGTCCGAGGCATCGGCGATGAACTCAACGGTTCCGGCCCCCTCATAGCTGACCGCCCGAGCGGCGCGCAGGGCCGCCTCGCACAGAGCGGCCCGAGTTTCGCCGTCCATCCCTGGGGCGGGCGCTTCCTCGATCACCTTCTGGTGACGCCTCTGGAGCGAACAGTCGCGTTCGAACAGGTGGACCGCGCCGCCGTGTGAATCAGCGAATATCTGCACCTCAATGTGCCGAGGCGATGGAATCAGCTTCTCGAGCAGCACCCTGTCGTCGCCGAAGGCCGACATGGCTTCACGCCGGGCGCCCGCGAGCGCGTCAAGGAAATCCTCTGGCCCATGAACGGCGCGAATGCCCTTTCCCCCACCTCCGGCGACCGCCTTGATCAATACCGGCCAGCCGATCAGGTCTGCCTGAGCGGCCAGCACCGCGGGCGACTGATCTTCACCCAGATAGCCCGGTGTGACAGGCACGCCGGCGGCGGCCATCAATCGCTTTGCCGCGTCCTTGAGCCCCATGGCTCTGATCGCGGCTGGCGGTGGCCCGACCCACACCAAGCCGGCCGCCTGCACGGCTTCGGCGAAATCGGCGTTCTCCGAAAGAAAGCCATAGCCAGGGTGGATCGCCCGGGCCTCGCTCCGCCGCGCGGCTGCCAGGATGGTCTCACCGATCAGATAGCTTTCCCGAGGGGGCGAGGCTCCTATGAACACAGCTTCATCGGCTTCCGAAACGTGCGGCGCATGGCGATCAGCATCCGAGAACACCGCAACGGTGCGAACTCCCAGACGCCGCGCAGTACGGATGATTCGCCGGGCGATTTCGCCGCGATTGGCGATCAATACGGAGGTGACCAGCGTCACGTTTAGTCCATCCAGGCTGGTCTGCGTTGAGCCAGGAAGGCGCGGACACCCTCCTGCCCTTCTGGGCCGACCCTGACCCTGGCGATTCGGTGAGCGGTGTCCGTCATCAGGTTGTGGTCGATGACGCGGCCGGCCACGTGAGCCACAAGGCGTTTTGATTCGCCGACCGCCCCGGGCGCGCAGGCTTTGATTTCATCGATGATGGCCTGTCGCATGACATCCAGCGCCTCAGCGTCAGCCACGACCTCATCGACGAGGCCGTAGTTCCGAGCGGCGACGGCGTCAAAGCCACGGCCTAAGGCAAACAATCCCCGGGCGCGGCGCGGTCCGATCGCAGCGATCACATAGGGACTGATAGTTGCGGCCACGAGGCCTAGCTTGACCTCGGAGAACGCGAAGCGTGCATCGGCGGTGGCGACCGTCATATCACAGGCCGCCGCCAGGCCCGCGCCACCGCCAAAGGCGAAGCCCTCGACGAGCGCAACGGTGAGCATCGGCAGATCGTAGAGATGCTTCAGCATCAAAGCCATGTTCATGGCGTCCTCCCGGTTGTCAGCCTCGGTGTGACTGGCCGCGTCGCGCATCCACTCCAGATCGGCGCCGGCCGAAAAAGTCCCCCCCGCGCCTTTGACAAAAATCACCCGAACCCCGTCCGCGCCTTCCAGGGTTTCAAAGGCTTCGCGCAGCGCGCTGATCACCTCGGCGTTGAAGGCGTTCTTCCGGTCGGCCCGGTTGATCGTGACCGTCGCCACGCCATCGGCTGTCGCGTCGATCAGCACCAGTCTGGATTGAGAGTCCGTGTCGACGCCTTCAACCAGGGGGTCGGCAATAGGGTTGGGCATGGGAAGGTTTCCAAATTTCAATCGATTACATTCGAAACACGCCGAAACGCGTCGGGGGAATCGGTGCATTCAGGGCAGCGCTCAGACTGAGACCCAGCACGTCCCGGGTCTGAACCGGATCGATCACGCCGTCGTCCCAGAGCCGGGAAGTCGCGTAGTAGGGATTTCCCTCGGCTTCATAGCGATCACGGATCGGGGTTCTGAAAGCCTCCTCGGCTTCCGCCGCCCAGGTCTCGCCACGCCCCTCCAGTCCGTCCCGGCGGATCGTGGCCAAAACGCTGGCGGCCTGTTCACCACCCATCACGCTGATACGGCTATTGGGCCAGGTGAACAAAAACCTCGGGCTGTAGGCGCGGCCGCACATCCCGTAATTTCCCGCCCCGAAGGAACCTCCGATGATGATGGTAAATTTGGGAACTTCGGCGCAGGCGACGGCGGTGACCAGCTTGGCGCCGTGCTTGGCGATACCGCCAGCTTCATAGGCCCCGCCGACCATGAACCCTGAGATGTTCTGAAGAAAAATCAGGGGTATGCCGCGCTGGCAGGCCAGTTCGATGAAGTGCGCGCCTTTGACGGCGCTTTCGGAAAACAGCACACCGTTGTTGGCCAGAATAGCGACGGGATAACCCCAGATGTGCGCGAAACCAGTCACCAGGGTGGCGCCATAGAGCGCCTTGAATTCATCAAAGCGCGAACCGTCGACAAGACGGGCGATTACCTCGCGAACATCATACGGCGCGCGAACGTCGCCGGGCACGATCCCATAGAGCTCCTCGATCGGATAGGCCGGGGGCTCCGCGCGGCGCATCGCGAGGAGGGCGGGCTTGTTGGTATTCAAATTAGCAACGATGGAACGAACGATCTCGAGCGCATGCTCGTCGTCAGCCGCCACATGGTCCACCACGCCGCTGCGGCGGCCGTGGGTGTCGGCCCCGCCGAGCTCCTCGGCGCTGATGATCTCGCCAGTCGCGGCCTTCACCAGTGGTGGACCGCCGAGGAAGATGGTCCCCTGCCCCCGCACGATCACGGTCTCGTCGCTCATTGCCGGGACATAGGCGCCGCCGGCGGTGCAGGAACCCATGACGCAGGCGATCTGGGCGATGCCCTCGCGACTCATTCTGGCTTGGTTGTAGAAGATTCGCCCGAAATGCTCCCGGTCGGGAAACACCTCGGCCTGGTGGGGCAAGTTCGCGCCGCCGCTGTCGACGAGGTAGGCGCAGGGCAGCCGGTTCTGCAGCGCGATCTCCTGCGCTCGCAGGTGCTTCTTTACCGTTACCGGAAAATAGGCGCCGCCCTTGACTGTCGCGTCATTGGCGATGATCAGCGTCTCGCGGCCCGCAACCCGACCGATGCCCGTGATCAGGCCGGCGCCGGGCGCCTCGCCATCGTATTGATCGCCGGCGGCCAGTTGGCCGATTTCGAGGAACGGCGAGCCGGCGTCCAACAGTCGCTCGACGCGCTGTCGGGGGAGAAGTTTTCCCCGGCCGACGTGACGGTCGCGAGCCGCCGACGGTCCGCCCAACGCCGCTGTGGCGACGCGGGCGCGTAGGTCCTCAGCCAGGGAGATATTGGTCTCCCGGTTACGGAGGAACCCTTCACTGTTAGGATTGATCGCGCTGGCGAGCCTGGGCATATCAATCGCTTATAAACCGGTCCGCCGCGAAAGATCGACCTATTCGGGACCGGAAACGGTGACCTTGAGGTCGGTCACCAAGCCGTCGGCGATCGAATAGACCCAGCCGTGCACATTGAGTTCCTGGCCGCGAGCCCAGGCGTCGGCGACGAACACATCGGCGGACACATTTTGCACCTGGCGCATGACGTTGAGCTCGGTGAGCCGGTCGAGTCGTCGCTCCAGGCCGTCGATGGCCTCAAGTTCCGCGCGGTGATCGTGATTGATCTCGCGAATCGGGTGAAGCCAGTGGTCGACCAAGCCCCGGCGCTTTCCATCCACCGCCGCCGCCACGCCACCACAACCGTAGTGGCCGACGACCAGGATGTGCTTGACCTTGAGAATGTCGACCGCGAACTGCAGCACCGACAGATAGTTGGCGTCTTGCGGCGGAGCCAGATTGGCGACGTTGCGGTGGACAAACAACTCCCCCGGATCGAGCCCGACGATGTCATTGGCCGGGACGCGGCTGTCCGAGCAGCCGATCCACAGATAGTCAGGCGTCTGCTGCCCAACCAGCCGCTTGAAAAAGCTGGGATCGGCCGCGGTTTTTCGCCGTGCCCAGAGGCGGTTGTTGGCTATCAGGTCGTCAAGCATGGGGGCGGATTATGGGCAAACCGCGACATCGGCAAGCCGACAAATCGAACTCAGCGCCCAAAAATATCAGGCGAACGATTCGGTGATCGCCGAATAGACCAGGGTGCGCAGGTCGCGGCGAAGGGTGAGGCGCGCGTCGGTGCCCATGACCTGGGTCATGAACACCACGGCCAACTCCTCCGTGGGATCGATCCAGAATGCGGTCGAGGCAGCGCCGCCCCAGAAATACTCACCCACGGTTCCCGGCAGTCGGGTGCGCGCCACGTCGATATTGACCCCGCAACCGATCGAAAACCCAATGCCGCTGTAGCCCGACTCGCTGAAGGCGCCGGCCGGCGCCATCTCGGCCAGCTCGCGGTTGCCGTCGAGGTGGTTGAGGCTGAACAGCGCCACAGTTTTGGGGCTAAGGATACGCACTCCGTCCAGCGCGCCGCCATGCAGCATCATCCGGCAGAACCGCATGTAGTCATGGGTCGTGGAGACCAGCCCGCCACCGCCCGATTCCAGCGCCGGCGGCGCGGCGTAGGTACTCTTGCCCGCGTCGTCCTGGAGTTTCAGCCGACCGTCCTTGTCAGGATAATAACACGAGCAGAACCGATCCAGCTTTTCGGGCGGGCAGTGGAAGGCGGTGTCGGTCATGCCCAGCGGCTCGAACAACCGGGTGCGCAGAAACTCACCGAATCTCATGCCAGACAGCTTCTCGACCAGATAACCCATCACATCAATCGACACCGAATAGTTCCATGCCGTGCCGGGCGAGAACTCCAGGGGCATGTCGGCCAGCTGTTGCATCATCGTTTCCAGACCGCCGGGAGTCTGGAAGTCGTTGACCTTCGCCTTGCGATAGGCGGCGTCGACGCTGCTCCTCATCAGGAAGCCATAGGTAAGACCGGAGGTATGGGTGACCAGATCCACCACCTTCATCGGCCGCTGAGGAGGTGTGGTCAGGAACGCCGGCGGCTGACCGGGTAATAGGGTAGCAACGCCGCTGGCGTAGACTCCGAGGTGCTTCCAGGACGGAATGTAGGTATGGACTGCGTCGTCGAGGCCGATCAGACCCTCTTCGACCAGCATCATCAACGCCACCGAGGTGATCGGCTTGGTCATCGAATAGATGCGGAATATGGCGTCCTCGCGCATGGACTTGCCGCGCTCAAGATCCATGTGGCCGGACACGCCGGTGTGGACCAACTCGCCCTTGCGATAGACCTGGGTCAGAAGGCCCGGCAGGTAGCCGCCATCCACGTAACGCTGGCTCATCACCCGGTCCAAAGTCGCAAGACGCGACGACGACAGACCCACCGACTCCGGTTTCACCACTAGATTTCCTCCCAGGACTTTGAAGTCACCCTATCGGTCGGTTTCGAGCTTTGCACCCCCTCCCCGCCGAGCGGAGGTTTTGGCTCCATTGGCGATTCGGGTTTATAACTTTGAAGGTGCGGCGATCTTTTCGACATAACGGGCCTGATACACAGCTCAGTCTGCCCATCCGGCGGGAGCCTTCGTTCGATCGCGAGTTGTTCGTCGTATCGGGCTGCAACCAGGAGGCGGTCGCGGTCGTGGACGCCTGGCCGGATTGGGCAGGAGGCGTGGTGGCCTTGGTCGGTCCAGAGGGTTCGGGCAAGACCCATTTGGCCTTGGCCTGGGCCGCGGGAAGCGGGGCGCGGGTGGTTGGAGACGGTGCGATCGACATGGCCGATCTTCCGATGGGTCCGGTGCTGCTGGAAGCGGCGGATCGGCGTCCGGCCGACGCGGCCCTGTTTCACCTGATCAACCGGGCCGAAGCGGGCGCCAGCCTGCTGCTGACCTCGCGAACATCCCCTCGCCTGTGGGGCGCCACGCTCCCGGATCTGCGCTCGCGGCTGAACGCGATCCGCGCGGTGGACATGGGCGCGCCGGACGACGTTGTGCTGGAGGGCGTTCTGCTGAAGTTTTTCCGCGACCGGCATATCCGACCCGACCCGGACCTGATCGCCTATCTGATTCGTCGAATGGAGCGGTCGATTCCCGCCGCCCGGGTCCTCGTGCAGCGCCTGGACGAATTGGCGGGGGCGTCGCGGCGCGAGATCAACCGCTCACTTGCCCGTGAGATTCTCGACGGCGGTGATAAGACGGCGGAACTGTCTGAGTGACCCTTGCGGCGTCCGATCCGGTGCGCCACAACGAAACGACGCCGGTCGAGGATGAACTGATCTCCATGACGCCCGACCTGCTTCCAACCCTGGAAATCTTGCCGGCCGGAGTGGAGTGCGAGGGCGAGCCGCCAGAAACGGGGCTCAGCCGCCATCCACTGGCGGATTCTCCCAAGCGGTTCATAAACCGCGAGTTATCCTGGCTGGCGTTCAACGCCCTGGTCCTGGAGGAAGCCACCAATCCGCGTCACCCCCTGCTCGAGCGGCTGCGCTTCCTATCGATCTCCGCCAATAATCTCGATGAATTCTACATGGTCCGGGTGGCCGGCCTGAAAGGCCAGGTGCGCGAGGGCGTGCGGGTGTTGAGCCAGGACGGGCTCTCACCCGGCGAGCAGTTGACGGAACTCGACATCAAGGCCAGTCGGCTGATGACCGCCCAGCAACGGATATGGGTCGAGGTACGGGCTGAGATGGCCACGGCCGGTTTGCTATTGCTGGACGCCAAGGATGTCAGCAAGACCGACAGGAAAGCCGCCGAGGCGATTTTTCTGTCCAACATCTTCCCCGTTCTGACCCCTCTGGCCATCGATCCGGCCCACCCCTTTCCGTTCATCCCCAACCTGGGATTTTCCCTGGCCCTGAAACTGCACCGGCTGTCGGACAACACCGAGTTCTACGCCCTGGCGCCTGTGCCCACCCAAGTCGCGAGGTTCTGGGAGTTGCCCGTCACCAAGGGTGGGAGACGCAGGGGACCGCGCCGGTTCATCGCGCTTGAGACGTTCCTGATCCTGTTCCTGGACAAGCTGTTTCCGGGTTGCTCCGTTCTCAGCCGGGGGCTGTTCCGCCTGATCCGCGATTCGGACGTGGAGATCGAAGAGGAGGCGGAAGATCTGGTTCGCGAGTTCGAGGCCCGCCTGAAACGCCGGCGGCTGGGGTCAGTGGTACGCGTAAAGCTTGAGGCTTCAATGCCGGACGATCTGCGGGGGTTCATCCTGGACGGCCTGGACGCCGATCCCCAGGATGTGGTGACGGTAGACGGCAAACTCGGCTTAGCCGAAATGGATCAATTGATACCCGCCGACCGCCCCGAACTGAAATTCAAGACCTTCGCGGCGCGGTTTCCGGAGCGGATTCGGGATCATGGCGGCGATTGTTTCGCGGCGATCAGGGAAAAGGACATACTGGTCCACCACCCGTTCGAGAGCTTCGACGCGGTGGTCCAGTTCCTGCTGCAAGCCGCCCGCGATCCCAATGTGCTGGCGATCAAACAGACGCTTTATCGAACATCCAAGGACAGCCCGATCGTCGCCGCCCTGATCGAGGCGGCCGAGAGCGGCAAAAACGTCACTGCCCTAGTGGAGATCAAGGCGCGGTTCGACGAGGAGGCCAATCTGAAATGGGCTCGGGACATGGAGCGGGCCGGCGTCTACGTCGTGTTCGGCTTCATGGAGTACAAGACACACGCCAAGCTGTCATTGGTGGTTCGCCGCGAGGGTGACGCCCTCAGGACCTATTGCCACTATGGGACCGGGAACTATCACCCGGTCACCGCCAAAATTTACACCGACCTCTCGCTGTTCACCGTGGACCCGGCGCTTGGGCGGGATTCTGGGCGCCTGTTCAACTATATCACCGGCTACGCGGTCCCCGAAGGTCTAGAAAAGTTGTCCTATTCGCCGATCACCATGAAGCACGATCTGCTGAGAATGATTGGGGCCGAGGCGGCCAATGCCCGGGCGGGCAAGCCTGCCGCCATCTGGGCCAAGATGAACGCCCTGGTTCACCCGGAGATTATCGACGCGCTTTATGAAGCCAGCCAAGCCGGGGTATCGATCGACTTGATCATTCGCGGCATCTGCTGCCTGCGGCCGGGGATCAAGGGGTTATCGGACAATATCCGGGTGAAGAGCATCATTGGCCGGTTCCTCGAACATTCCCGGATCATCGCCTTCGCCAACGGCAAGGCGATGCCGTCCAAGGAAGCCAAGCTGTTCATATCCTCCGCCGATTGGATGCAGCGCAATCTGGACCGGCGGGTCGAGGCCATGGCGCCCGTTGAAAATCCAACCGTTCACCAACAGGTTCTGCAACAGATCATGGTGGCCAACCTCAACGATGAGGCCCAGAGTTGGCTGCTGGACGGCGACGGCGTTTACCACCGCAGCCGGGGCTGGAACGCCAAAGGCGCGTTTTCCGCTCACGAATATTTCATGAACAACCCCTCCCTCTCGGGGCGGGGACACAAGGTCAAGGACCTTCCTCGCGCGTTCGAGCATGTCGGCCCCCGAAATTAGACCCAGCCACAGCGACGCGGCCGTCATCGATGTCGGCAGCAACTCCGTACGCCTCGTCCTCTATCGGCTGGACGGGCGGGCGGTCTGGAGCGTCTTCAACGAAAAGGTGCTGGCCGGGCTTGGACGGGATCTGGCGCGGACGGGACGGTTGTCGCCCGAGGGCGCCGAGGCCACGATCATGGCTCTCAAACGCTTCAAGGCGCTGGTCGACGCCAGCCGGCCGGGACTGATATTTGCCGCCGCCACCGCGGCGGTTCGGCAGGCGGTCGATGGAGCCGCGTTCAGGGAGCGGGTCGAACGGGAAACAGGTTTCAAGCTCCAGATTCTGACCGGTGAGCAGGAGGCGCGGTACGCGGCCCATGGGGTGATCGCCGGAGCCCCAAACGCCTCCGGCCTGGTAGGTGATCTGGGCGGCGCCAGCCTCGAACTGGTGCGCCTGGAATCCGACGGCCCAGGTCAGGGCGTGACCCTGCCCCTAGGCCCGTTTTCCCTGGACGCCGCCTCCCGATTCGATCCCGGCGCGACCCGCGCCGCCGCGATCAAGCACATCGCGGGCGTCGAAAGGGTATTCCGCTCGGACACCCTGCACGCGGTGGGCGGAGCGTGGCGAAATCTGGCCATGCTGCATATGAGGATCTCAAATTATCCTCTTTCAATTGTTCATCAATATGAAATCGGCAGGCAGGATATTCTCGACGCCTCGCGCTTCATCGGCCAGCAATCGAAGGGCTCGCTGGAGCGCATCGTCGGCTTCTCCAAACGCCGGATGGAGACTCTGCCTCACGCCGCGATCGTGCTGGAGACCCTGGTGGAGCGGCTTGACATCCAGCGAGTGGTGATGTCGGCCCACGGCCTGCGCGAAGGTCTGGTCTGGCAGGCCATGGACCCAGCGATCAGAATGCGGGACCCGCTGGTGGCCGGGTGCGCGGCGATAGCCGGCCGCCAGACGGTGGCGGAAGCCCTGGGCCAGGCCCTGCAGGTCTGGGCGGGGCCAGCGTTCGCCAGGCTCGATCCGCTATTTGGCCAACGCGATCCGGTATTGCTGGCGGCGGCGGCGCGGCTCGCCGAACTGGGAGCGCAGCTGCATCCCGACCACCGCGCCGAGCTGGTTTTTAACCAGGTGCTGAGGTCGCCGATTTCCGGCCTGGATCACCCAGAACGCACCTTTCTGGCTTGCGCGGCGTTCTCGCGCCACACATCTTCCGGCCAACCACCGAACTCCGCACTCGTTGCAAGATTGCTCAGCCCCGAACGTCAACATCGCGCCAGAGCTCTGGGGGCCGCGCTGAGGCTGGGTTGCGACATTTCAGGCCGAAGTCCCGAATTACTCGGCCGCACCTGGCTGGACTTCAAGCCGGGCGTTGTCACCCTCTACGCCGAGAATGAGTGGGCGCAGGTCTTGCTGGGCGACCCCGCCGCCAAGCGGGGCCAAGCCTTAGCCACACTGCTCGGCCGAACGTTCAAGGCCAGGGCCGCCGGGCAGAAGGCCAAGGCGTTGGCGGCGGCGGTCTAGGCGCGACAGGAGGGGTGGATCAGGTGGGCTTCGGCGCGCGCCTGACCTCCACCACCCGAACCCGCGTCCCGTCCAGCACCAGGGCCAGTTCGCCGCGTTTCAGCCGCAGGGCGTCCTCGCCGAACGCTTCGCGGCGCCAGCCCTGTAGAGCCGGAGAATCGGCGTTGTCATCATTGGCGATCTTTTCCAGGTCGGCGACGGTGGCGATCAGCTTCGACGCCACGTCCGAATCCTCCGCCCGGGCCTTCAGCAGCACCTTCAGCAACTCCACGACGGCGCCGGCCGCGGGTGACGGCGGCGGGCCGGTGCGATTGAGAACCGGCGCATAGGTGTCGGCGTTCTTCACCGCCTCTCTAATGGCCTCAAGCAATTCAGGCCCGAACTTCGATCCCGAAAAACCCTTGGGCACCGATCGCAGGCGATTTAAGCCATCGGCGTCGACAGGAACTTGCGTGGCCAGTTCATCAATCGCCTCGTCCTTCAGGATTCGGCCCCTAGGCTGGTCGCGTATCTGGGCGGTGCGCTCTCGCCACGCCGCCACGCCGCGGAACACCGCCAGGTATTTGGCCGAGTGTTTGCGGGGACGCAGGCGCTTCCAGGCGATTTCGGGATCCATGTCATAGAGCGCCGGATCGGTCATGGCCCGCATTTCCTCGGTGACCCAAGCCAGCCGGCCACTCTCCTCCAGGCGCCCACGCAGCATCGGAAACAGCCGCGCCAAGTGGGTGACATCGGCCAGGGCGTAGGTCAGTTGGGCCTCGCTGAGCGGCCGGCGGGCCCAGTCGGTGAAACGGCTGGATTTGTCCAGATCGATCTTCAGCATCTGGCGGACCAGGGCGTCATAGGCGATCTGCTCGCCAAAGCCCGCCGCCATGCCGGCAATCTGGGTGTCGAATAATGGCCGGGGTATCGCGCCCAGATTGCTGAAGATCTCCACGTCCTGCCGGGCAGCGTGAAACACCTTTTCGATTCGCTCGTCGGCCATCACCGCCAGAAACGGCGAAAGGTCGATATCGGGCGATAGCGGGTCAATCACCGCCTCCGCATCGGGTGTTGCCGCCTGAATCAGGCAGAGCTTCGGCCAATAGGTCGTTTCGCGCATGAACTCGGTGTCGACGGCGACAAAGGGAGAGCCTTGTATCCGTTCGCAAAAGGCCGTGAGCTCGGCGGTGGTGGTAATGGTCGTCATCGGATAGCTATAGCCCCGCGCCTGGGCGAGTCTGCAAGGCAAACCGCCCGTCCACGCCTTAAATCAGGCCCTTTTTCGCGAGTCCTCCAAGCCGCCATGACCGAACGACCCAACGGCCTGACCTACGCCGAGGCCGGCGTCGATATCGACGCCGGCGCGGCTCTGGTTGAACGAATAAAGCCATTGGCTCGCGCCACCCGCCGACCCGGCGCCGACGGTGCGCTCGGCGGCTTTGGCGCGCTGTTCGACCTCAAGGCTGCCGGCTACGACGATCCACTGATCGTTTCAACCACGGACGGCGTCGGCACCAAGCTAAAAATCGCCATCGAAACTGGCCTGCACGACACGGTCGGGATCGACCTGGTGGCCATGTGCGTCAACGACCTGCTGGCTCAGGGCGCCGAGCCGTTGGTGTTTCTCGACTATTTCGCCACCGGCAAGCTCGATGTCGAGGCGGCGACGCGGGTGGTGGCCGGCATCGCCGAAGGCTGCCGCCTGGCGGGCGCGGTACTGGCCGGAGGTGAAACGGCGGAGATGCCGGGGATGTACTCCGGCGGCGACTACGACCTGGCGGGATTCTGTCTTGGCGCCGTGGCCCGAGACGGCGTGTTGCCCCGGCTGGAGACCCAGCGCCCTGGCGATTTGATGATCGGCCTGGCCTCGTCTGGCCCGCACTCGAACGGCTATTCCCTGATCCGGCGAATCGTCGAGCGCTCGGGCCTCGACTGGCAAGCCCCCTGCCCGTTTCAGGCCGGCGGGACACTGGCGGAGGCGCTGATGACGCCGACGCGGATCTATGTGAAATCGGTGCTGCCGCTGGCGAAGGCCGGCAAGATCGAGGGCGGCGCCCACATCACTGGCGGCGGCCTGATCGAAAACCCGCCCCGGGCCATCGCCAAAGGCCTCGCGCCGCGATTCGACTGGTCGGCGTGGGCGATGCTGCCGGTGTTCGATTGGCTGCAACGGATCGGCGGCGTCTCGGACGAGGAACTGCGCCGCACGTTCAATTGCGGGATCGGATTTATCCTGATCGTCGCGCCCGAGGCCGCGCCGGAGGTTCTCGCGGCGCTGATCGAGGTGGGGGAAGAAGCGTTCGTTTGCGGGGACCTGGCCGCAGTCTAACGTCAATGGAGCCAATGCGGCGCTGGTGACCGCAACGCTGAGGCCGCTGCGATGATCGCCGTCTCCAGTAGCGCGGATCTGGATCGCCACGGGGCTCAATATCAAACGGTCCGACGCAGCAAAAGACTTTGTCCTTTTACTGCGGCGTTGCGTCATAAATCGCAACTCCGTGACTCTTTACTACCTCCCTACATTTCATTAATCTGAGAATTGCACGGGTTCGACAAATATCTGACAGTTACCAGTCAGATTCTAGTTGAGTAGTTACAGGAACCGTCGTTAAAACTATTAAATACGGCCCAACTGGGCCCATCAAGTTTACGGCTCAGCGTTAGCGCCAAGACCCAGCAGAAAAGAGAAGTTCGCTTGCAAAGGCGGACCCCGCTTGTAAGCTATCGCCAAACACGAGGAACGCAGCATGCGCTACTGGTCTCTTTGTTTCCTTCTCGCGGTATCGCCCGTGATCGCCGATGCGCAACAAGCCGGAACGCTGATCGAGGCAACCCCGAT
>JAYTXV010000207.1:0-3675 GCA_043742805.1 Caulobacteraceae bacterium
GCCTCGGCGATTGCCGGGGCCGACCGGTGAACTCAATGAACTGACCCTGAGGGGGCGGGGCGTGTTCGCCTGCATCAGCCCCTGGAACTTTCCGCTGGCGATTTTCCTGGGCCAAATCGCCGCCGCGCTGGCGGCCGGCAACGCCGTCGTGGCCAAGCCGGCGCCGCAAACGCCGCTGATCGCCACCGCCGCCGTTCGCCTGGCCTTGGAGGCGGGTGTTCCGGGCAATGTCCTTTGCCTGGTTCCGGGCGGCCCCGCCGTAGGGCAGGCTCTGGTGGCCCACCCCAAGGTGGCCGGGGTCGCCTTCACCGGCTCCACGGCCAGCGCCAGGCGGATCGCCCGCGCGCTGCTTGAAGACGAAACCCGGCCGCTGGTTCCGTTGATCGCCGAAACCGGTGGTCTCAACGCCATGCTGGTCGATTCGACCGCACTGCCCGAGCAGGTGGTGGCCGATGTGATCACCTCGGCGTTCCTCAGCGCCGGCCAGCGCTGCTCGGCCCTGCGCCTACTCTGCCTGCATGAGGATATCGCCGGCCACACGCTGGAGATGCTGACCGGTGCGATGGACGAACTGGTCATCGGCGATCCGGCCGAGCCCGCCACTGACATCGGACCGGTGATCGACGCCGCCGCCCTGTCGGCTTTAAACGCCCATCTGGACCGCTGGCGGGGCTCGATTGTCCATGCCACCGCGCTGCCCTCGGGGCTCGGGCGCGGGCATTTCATGCCGCCCACTCTGATCCGCCTGGACGCCATCGAGGACCTTGATCGCGAGGTCTTCGGGCCGATCCTGCATGTCGTCACCTGGAAGTCGGGAGCCTTGGACGACACCCTGCGTCGCGTGATGGCGTCCGGCTATGGCCTGACCCTCGGCGTCCACAGCCGGATCGCCGGCGTGGCCGACGCGGTTCGGAGGACCGCCCGGGTCGGCAATCTCTATATCAACCGCTCGATGACCGGGGCGGTGGTCGGCGTCCAGCCGTTCGGCGGAGAGGGGCTGTCAGGGACCGGACCCAAGGCCGGCGGACCGCACTACCTGCCTCGCTTCGCCGTCGAACGCACCTGGACGGTGGACACCACGTCGGCCGGCGGCAACGCCAGCTTGCTGGGCCTCGAAGATTGAGCGCCGGGGCGAAAATCGCCGATGTGATCGTCATCGGGCTGGGCGCGGCCGGGTCCGCCTGCGCCTATCAGTTGGCGAAACGCGGTCTGAGTGTGATCGCGTTGGATCGCCATCATCCGCCCCACGACAGGGGCTCCAGCCACGGCGAGAGCCGCATCACCCGCCAGGCTATCGGAGAGGGCGACGACTATGTGCCGCTCGCCCTGCGCGCCCATGACCTGTGGCGAGAGATCGAGGCCGAGACCGGCGAGACCCTGATGCTCCAGACCGGGGCGCTGGTGATCGGCGGCCTCGATAGCGGCGCGGCGCACCTCGGCAAGCAAGATTTTGTTCGCAACACCATTGGCGCGGCGCGGCGATTTGGTATCCCGCATGAACTGATCACGCCCGACGAGGCCGGGCGGCGGTTTCCGATGCTCACCTTAAGAGGCGATGAAACCGTCTATTTCGAGCCCGGCGCCGGGCTGTTGCGGCCGGAGCACTGCGTGGCGGCTCAGATCGCCCTGGCCAAGCGGCACGGCGCGGTGATCCGAACCGGGGAGACGGCTGTCAAAATCCTTGCCGACGTGGATGGGGTGAGAGTGACCACCGACAGGGGGGACTATGACGCCGGCCAGGTGGTGGTGGCCGCCGGTCCCTGGGCGTCCGGAATCCTGGGGGATGATCGGCTGGCTGCCAGCCTGTCGACCTTCCGCCAGACGATGCACTGGTTCGAACCGGTCGATCCGGCTCCGTTCGCGCCGGACCGCTTTCCGGTGTTCATCTGGATGCACGGCGCGGGAGCCGAGGACTGGTTCTACGGCTTTCCGGTTCTGCCCGGGACCACGGGCGTCAAGATTGCCGAAGAACGTTTCGACCAGCTCTTGCCGGGTCCGGAAGCCCAGTTCCAGGAGATCGGGCCGGCGGCGTCGCGAGCAATGCTCGGTCGACATATCGCCGGCCGGGTCTCGGGCGTCACCGACCGATGCCTGAGATCGTCGGCCTGTCTCTACACGATGGCGCCGGACAGCCGGTTCCTGATCGGCCATGATCCGGGTCGTGAGCGGGTGATCCTGGTCTCAGCCTGTTCCGGCCACGGGTTCAAGCATTCGGCCGCCATCGGCGAACTGGTCGCCGAACTGGCGGCTGGAGACCCACCGCCCTTGCTCGCCCCTTTCGGTCTTCAGACACTAACTACCGATGCGTGGCGAAGTAGCTGATCAGATCGGCTCGCTGTTTGGCGTCGGGGACCATGATCGGCATCGCCGTTCCCGGAACCGCGGCGCCGGGATTGGTCAGGAACCGGTCCAGCGTCGGTCCGGTCCAGGTCAGGCCTGACGCCTTCAGGGCCTCCGAATAGCTGAATCCCGCCACGGCGGCGGCCTTGCGCCCATAGAGGCCGTCCAGACTTGGCCCCTGGCCGTCGCCGGCGGCCACATGGCAGATGGCGCAGCGGTCGTAGAACAGGTTTTCCCCCGCCGCCGGATCGCCGGTCGGCTGGACCCCTGTTGGTTGAGCAAGCGCGGTCGAACCAATCAATGCGGTGATGATCGCCGGTACCAGACATGGTCTCATTTGGCCGCGACACTCTTGGCGGCGTAAGCCACTCGCCAGACCACGCTTCCACCGTCGTCGGTGACCAGCAGGGCGCCGTCATGAGCCACCGCCACCCCCACCGGCCGACCCCATACGCCCCGATCGTCGGCCACGAAGCCGGTCAGGAAATCCTCATAGGTTCCGGTGGGAATCCCGTTCTTCACTTGCAGCCGCACCAGCTTGTAACCGGTCCGTTTGCTGCGGTTCCAGGAGCCGTGCAGGGTCACGAAGGCGTCGCCCCGATAGCTGGCCGGGAAGGCCGCTACCCCGCTCCTGGCGGTGTAGAACGTCAGCCCCAGCGGCGCCGAATGCGGCTGGATCAGCACGTCGGGCGTGATCGCCTTGCCGAGCAGGTCGGGCCGCTGGCCCTTCAGGCGCGGGTCTTCATGGTCGCCGATATAGTACCAGGGCCAGCCATAGAAACCCTTGGCGCGTACCCGGGTCACATAATCGGGTGGGACGTCGTCACCCAGGCTGTCGCGCTCGTTGACCGCGCACCACGGATCGCCCGTGACCGGATTGACCCGCACGGAGACACAATTGCGGATGCCGCTGGCGAAGATCGTTCGGGATCCGCCATCGGCATCGAAGCTCAGCACATCGGCCCGGTCCGCCTCGCGGCCCCAGGCCGAGCCCCGCAGGTGATCGGCCTCCCACGCCTGGGCGTCGGCGGGCGTCTTGGCGGGCATACCTTCGGCGAGGTTCGATCCCGAGCCCACCGACACCAGCATGCGCCGGCCGTCATTGGAAAAATCGATGTCGCGGGTGGTGTGGCCGCCGGTGCTTGAGGCCAGCTTTGCCACCACCACCTGTGGCGGGCCGGCGGCCTTGAGATCGCCGCTGGCATAGGCGAACCGCACCACGGCGTTGTTGTTGGCCACATAGACATATTTCGGATGGGCGCCGACCGGATAGAAAGCCATGCCGAACGGCTGGTCCAGGCCCGACGCGAACACTTCGGTGGCTGTCGGCGTTCC
>JAYTXV010000208.1:0-1676 GCA_043742805.1 Caulobacteraceae bacterium
ATGAACGGCCTGGGCAGATATCTCCGCCGCAACCCGTCCCTTATCGTCGGGATCGGCCTGCTGACCTTCCTCGCGCTGTTCGTCATCGCCGGGCACTTCCTGGTCGACACCGAAGACGCCCGAGCGCTGTCGGTCCGCCCGCTGCGACCGCCGTCCTGGGCATACCCGTTCGGCACCGACAGGCAAGGCCGCGATCTGCTGGCCGTCATGGTCGCCGGCACCCCGCTCACACTGCGGATCGGGTTCATCGCCGGCTTCCTCGGCGTGGGAATCGGCACTGTGCTGGCCTTCGTCGCCGCCTATTACGGCGGGCTGCTGGACACAATAATCCGCGGCATCGCCGATATCGGCCTGACCGTCCCCGGCCTGTTGGTGCTGATCATCATCGCGGTGTCCATCAAAACCAGCCTGACGGTGAACCAGATGGCGCTGATTGTTGCCTCCCTCGCCTGGCTCAACCCCACCCGCACCATTCGCGCCCAGGTCCTGACCCTGCGGGAGCGCGGTTATGTGGAAATCGCGCGGATGTCCGGCATGAGCGGCCCAGCCATCATCTTCACCGAGATGATGCCCAACCTGCTGCCCTATCTCGCGGCCACCCTGGTGAACGCGGTGTCCTCCGCGATCCTGGCCTCAATCGGGTTGGAGGTTCTGGGTCTTGGCCCGATCGACGCACCGACCTTGGGCATGACGCTCTATTGGGTGAATTTCAACGCCGCCATGATCAACGGCTGGTGGTGGTGGTGGACCGCGCCGACCGTGATTATCTTGCTCGTCTTCCTCGGCCTGTTCTTCCTGACCGTCGGCCTGGACGAAATCGCCAACCCGCGTTTGCGGCAAACAGCATGACCGGTCCCGTCCTGCGCGTCGAGCATTTGTGCGTCGCCTACGACCACCCGTTGGGCAAGGTTCAGGCCGTCGACGACGTGAGCTTCTCCCTCAACCCCGGCGAAAGGCTCGGTCTCGCCGGCGAATCCGGCTCCGGCAAATCCACCATGGCGCTGGCCATCCTTCGCCTGATCAAGCCGCCCGGCCGCATCGAGTCCGGCACCGTCCGGCTGGGCGAGGCAACCCTGTCCGGCCTGGACGAAGAAGCGATGCGCGCCATCCGCCTCGCCGGGATCGCCTTGGTGCCGCAGGGGTCGATGAACTCTTTGAACCCCGTCATGCGCATCGGCGCCCAAATCGCCGACGCCATGCGCGATCACGGCGTCCCACAATCCACCGCCCATATCGACAGCCTGCTGCGGCGTGTCGGTCTGCCGCAAGGCACCACGGAAAAATACCCGCACGAACTCAGCGGCGGCATGAAGCAGCGCGCCTGCATCGCCATCGCCATCAGCCTGAGCCCCAAAGTCATCATCGCCGACGAACCAACCAGCGCCCTGGACGTCGTGGTCCAACGCCAAGTGATGGAAACCCTGGCGAGGGTGCAGACCGATCTCGGCTCCACCGTCATTCTCGTGGGGCACGACATGGGCTTGATGGCGCAGTTCGTAGACCGCCTCGGCGTCATGTACGCCGGCCGTCTGGTCGAAACTGCCCCGATCGGGGCGATCATCGTCACCCCCCGCCACCCCTACACCCAGGCCCTGATCGCCAGCCTGCCGTCGTTCGAACAGCGCGGCACCCTGATCGGTATCCCCGGTCTGGCGCCGTTGCTGCGCGACCTACCG
>JAYTXV010000209.1:0-3749 GCA_043742805.1 Caulobacteraceae bacterium
CCCTGACGCGCGAAGGGCGGACGCATAGGGCGCCGGCCGGTCAGCGTCAACTCGCCTCCGCGCCGTTGCGCCCCGCCCGCCGCTCCTCTATCGCCACAGGCCGGGCGGCAGCCTTTAGCGGCGCCACGGCGCGCGAGGACGGAGAACGGCGATGAAGGGTCTGGTCACGATTTTCGGCGGCTCTGGTTTCGTGGGAAGCCAGGTCGTTCGCGCCCTGGCCAAGCGCGGCTCGCGCATCAGGGTCGCGGTCCGCAACCCCGGACGAGGCTACCGGCTGCGGATGAGTGGCGATGTCGGCCAGATCGAGGTGGTCCAGGCCAATATCCGCGACGCCGACTCGGTGGCGCGGGCGCTTGAGGGCGCCGAAGCCTGCGTCAACGCCGTGGCGGTGCTTTATGAAGCGGGCCGGCAGAGGTTCGATACGCTCCACGTCGATGGCGCGCGGACGATCGCTGTGACGGCTCGGGCGGCGGGGATCGACAGGTTCACGCAGATTTCGGCAATCGGCGCCGACGCAGGGGCGTCGTCGGTCTATGCGCGAACCAAGGCCGCGGGAGAAGCGGCGGTTCGCGAGATCATCCCCTCGGCGGTGATCCTCCGCCCGTCGGTGGTGTTCGGACCCGACGACCAGTTCTTCAACCGCTTCGCGACCATGGCCACCGTGTCGCCGGCCCTGCCGTTGATCGGCGGTGGCGACACCTTGTTTCAGCCGGTGTTCGTCGGCGACGTTGCGGCAGCGGTCGCCCAGGCTGTCTGGGACCCCGCCACGGCGGGCTACACCTATGAGCTGGGGGGTCCGGGAATCTATAGTTTCAAGGCGCTGATGACACTGCTGCTGGCGGACATCGGCCGACCGCGACTGCTGGTTCCCGTGCCTTTTCCGCTGGCCCGCCTGCTCGGCAAGGCCGGCGATCTGATCGCACCTCTGGGTCTTGTTCCGCCGATCACGTCCGATCAGGTCGAACTGCTACGCACCAACAATGTGGTCGCGCCCGGCGCTCTCGGCCTGGCGGACCTGGGTGTCGCGGCCAACGCGCTGGAGCCGATCATATCGACCTATCTCTATCGTTACCGGAACGGCGGTCAGTACGCCTAGAAGCTTCTGCCGGTCGCCGCCGGCGGCCCAAACTAGATTTCCCGGCTAGGTTTCCCGGCTAGGTTTTTGGGTCCGGCGCCAATCCCAGGTAGCGGGCGCGGGGCCGAATCAGAGCGCCTCCCGCCAGCTGTTCCTGGGCGTGGGCCAGCCAACCGGCGCATCGCGCCATGGCGAACAGGATGAACGGCGCGTCGGCCGGCAGGGCCAGGTCCTGGGCCAGGGCCACCAGAGCGAAATCGATATTGTCCCGGGCTCCAGTCGCGGCCTCCACGGCCTCGCTGAGCGCCTTGAGGGGTGGCGGAGCCTCGAAGGCGTCCAGCAATGCGCGCGCGCGGGGATCGCCGGCCGGATAGAGCGGGTGGCCAAAACCCGGCGTCGGCGGACTCCAATGGATCAGCCGGGTCGCCACCGCCTCGCGAGGACCCCGGCGTTCGGCCTCGTCGGCCAGTAGCCTGACCTGGGCCGCGACGCCGCCGTGTCTGGGGCCGGTCAGGGTGGCCAGCCCCGCCAGCGCCGCCGCCGAAAGCGAGGCGCCGGTGGACGCCGCCACCCGGGCCGCGAAGGTGGATGGGTTCAGCTCGTGATCCGCCAACAGCACCAGCACCCTGCGAATGAGGTCGAGGCCGCGGGGTCCACAGCCCCAGGCGCGGCCGAGACGGGCGTGGATCGGGCCGCCGCCAACCTCTTCACAGACCGCGTCGGCGACGGCGTCCAGTATTGACGCCGAATCATCGTCGAGGTCGGAAGGCAGGCGCCCGAGGGCCGCTTCCTCGGTGGCCGCCCGCGCGGCAAGGGTCGTGAACAACCTCGCCCGCATCGTGGGCCCCGTGGGCGGTGGCGCTCGCAGGGCTCGCCTGACGGGAACTCCGCCGCCACCCCGCAACAGGCGCGCGACGCTTTCGAAGGTCTCGGTCCGGGCCAGCAGCACCGCGTCGCGGCCGCGATAATATAGCCGCCCGTCCGCCACGGTGGTGATCGCCGAGCCCAGCACCGGCTCCCCCCAGGCGATGGCGTCGGCCGCCACTTGGGAGGCTTTGCGGCCGCGGGCCTTGCGCGTGGTCAGGGCGACGACGTCGCTGGTCCGGTAGCGGCTGCGTCGCGGTTCGGCGGGATCGGGCTCGGCCCGTATCTGGCCGCGGCTGACATAAGCATAGAGCGTCTGGGCGCGCACCCCGAGCCGCTCCCGCGCCTCATGCGCGCTGAGCCAATCATTCTCTCTCATATTGATAATCTTGATCAATCTTGATTCTTTCTGGCTCAACCTTCCAGATGGGTTCGCCGAGGGCAAGGAGAAACACGAGGAGCGAAGGACTGGATGGACTTGAAGGCGTGATCGCCGCGGAGACGGTGTTGTCGGACGTGGATGGCGCGGCCGGCCAGTTGCTGATTTGCGGTCACCACCTGGACGAGCTGGCGGGTGTCTGGACATACGGGGACGTCGTCGGTCTGCTCTGGCGCGGTTTCTTTCCGAACCTGCCGGCAAATCTACCCGGCGCTTTAGGTCTGGCCCGCCAGGCGGTGTTTTACGAGGTTGCCGCCCTGGACGCCGGGCTGATCGCGCGGACTCCGGTGGAGGCCGGGCGCGCTTTGCTGGCCCGGCTCGGCGATGGCGACGACTTGGACCTCGTCTTGCGGCTGGTCGCGGCGCTAGACGCCTATCTGGTGACAGTGGCGGACCACGGGTTGAACGCCTCGACCTTTGCCGCGCGGGCGGGACTCGGCTCAGCGGTCCAGGCGGGACAAGGCGCGCTGAAAGGTCCGCTGCACGGCGGCGCGCCTGGCGCTGGCCGAGGCGGTCGAGGCCGCGGCGCTGACCATACTGCGCGAACGCAAGCCCAACCGCTCGCTGGAGACCAATGTCGAACTGTATACGGCCTTGCTGCTTGAGGCCGTGGCTTTCCCGCCGGCCGCGTTCACCTGCGTCTTCGCCATGGGCCGGGTGGCCGGGTGGATCGCCCATGCGAGGGAGCAAGTGGCGGGTGGCCGGCTGGTGCGCCCGCAATCGCGCTATGTCGGTCCGCGCCCCCGAGCGGCAGCTTAGTTGTTTTCCACCTACAGCCGGGGCGGCGATGGCCCTATGCTGGAAGGATGGTCGCTGCTCCACCCACCGCCCGCGAAAACGCCAAGCTGACCCAGAGCGTGACCCTGCTGTCGGTCGCCACCGCCCTGGCGCTGGTGATCGTCAAGCTGGTGATCTGGCTCGCCAGCGGCTCGGTGGCGCTGATGGCGTCGATGGCGGATTCGGGCCTCGATCTGGTCGCCTCCAGCGCGACCTTCTTCGCGGTCCGCTACGCGGCGGCGCCGCCGGACGCCGAGCATCGCTTCGGCCATGGCAAGTCCGAGGCCTTCGCCAGCCTGATGCAGGCCGGCCTGGTGTTCGGGTCGGCGGCTTTGATCGGCGAGGAGGCGATTCGCCGGATCCTCGCGCCCAGGCCGGTGGTCGAAAGCGGTTGGGCGATCGCCGTCATGGGACTATCCATCCTGATGACCGGCGCGCTGATCTGGGCGCAGACCGGTTTGCTGCGTCGGACCGGTTCGGTGGCGGTGTCGGCGGACCGCACCCACTACGCCGCTGATCTGGCCTCCAATGTGATCGCCCTGGTCGGCATTGCCGCCGCGTCGTTGTTGGGTCTGCCGGACATAGACGCCGTCG
>JAYTXV010000210.1:0-11637 GCA_043742805.1 Caulobacteraceae bacterium
GTCAAGGCCGTGGGATCGATGGTCAGCAGGGGTTCCGGGATCACCTTGACCGCGCAATGCACCAGCTGATCCAACCGATCGGTCCGAGCGGCCACGGCCGCCACCACGGCTTGCGCGCCGGCCGGGGTCCCGACATCGCCCTGGATCAGATGGCAGACGGCGCCTGACGCCTCGATCCGCGCCTTGGCCGATTGCGCGGCCCCCGTGTCGGCGCGGAAGTTGAGAAACACCTCCACGCCCGGCTTCGCAAACCGGCTGGCAATGGCAAGGCCGATCCCCTTGGTTCCCCCAGTGACAAGTATGGCCATGCGTTTCTCTCCCTGGCCGCGGTTCGGTCCGCAACCTCGCCATTTATTCGTGGTCGAGGTCACTGTAACCGCCGGCGCGGGCGGGCGCATTGGCGAATTTCACCGTAAATCAGCCGTAAATACGGTGGGATTTGAGTTGGGCGGGGGTGAGACGGTTGGGCAAGAGGGGTTCCGGCGTTTGCGATCGGCAAGGGAGCAACGGCGGCACGGAATTTGCAATTTGCGAATATTTATCTTGAGTCCGCCCCCGACAAACTTTGGATATAGGTGTTGCATTAGCCCGGGCCTCCACCAGCGGGTAGATCGAGCGCGCGGCGCTCGCCCTGGCAGAGGCCGGTAACGGTGGTCGGGCCGAGGCCGCCTCAGGCTGCCTTCGCTCCAGCCAGGGCGTGAATATCCGAGGCGGTCAAGGTCTTACCGCCGATCCCCCAGTCGCCCTGTTCGATTTCCTGGACGCGAACCCAGGTGACGCCGCGCAGGGCTTCGCCTTCGACGGCGACCATTGCGTCCGTGACCTTTTCGATCAGCTCGCGCTTCTGGCCGGGGGTGAAAACGTCCTTGATGACTTCGATGGTCACGAGGGGCATGAGATTTTCCTGATCTAAGTTCCGGGCCACTGGCCCCTGACCCCGGAATAGTTAGCGAGCCACGGCGGAACAGGCTTGAAGATCTCCTGGAGATTTCCCGGAGATTTCAAATGCTATGATGGAGATGTAGGGTGGCGGCGCATGATCTACGTGTTCGAAGAGTATCGCTTGGACGTCGCGGCCCACGAACTGCGCCGGGGTAAGCTCGTGGTTCCAGTGGAACCGCAGGTGTTCGATCTCCTGAAATTGCTGATCGCGAACAGCCAACGACTGGTCAGCCGCGATGAAATAATCGACCAAATCTGGGCGGGCCGGATCGTGTCCGACTCCGCCATCGACAGTCGGATCAAGTCAGCACGCCGAGCGGTCGGCGACGACGGCCGCGCGCAGCGGCTGATCAAAACCCAGCACGGGGTCGGGTTCCGGTTTGTTGGCTCAGTGACCATGCCGCACGGCGCATCCCAGGTTTTGGAACAGGCGGCGGTTAAGGGCCCGGGTGAGGAACCAGAGCCGTCGCGTCCCTCTATCGCCGTCCTGCCGTTTTCCCTCGTGGGCGCTGCCGGACCGTATGGGGCTATCGCCCAAGGCTTGCCGCACGAACTTATCGTGGAGCTCTCGCGGCTGCGATGGCTGTTCGTCGTCGCTCGTGGCTCGTCGTTCCAATTGCATGGGGCCGAGGCGACCCCGGCGGCCGTCCGAACGGTTTTGGGCGTCGGCTATTGCCTATCTGGAGTTGTCGAAATCGACGAGGGCCGGCTGACTGTCACCGTGGAGCTTTGCGGCACCGACAACGGCAGCGTGATCTGGGGCGAGCGGTATTGCAGCAGCCTCGGCGGGGTGCATGAAATCCGCGAGAAGATCGTCGGCGCCGTCGTAAGCGCGCTGGAGCTGCAGATTCCCCTGGCAGAGGCGCAGCGGGCGCTCAAGGCTCCGCAAAACCTTGATGCCTGGGCCCTCTATCATCTCGGACTGGGGCAGATCTATCGGTTCGATCGCAGTGGGGCTCAGGCCGCCGCAACCCTATTCGCGCAGGCCATAGATCGGGACCCAAGCTTCGCGCGGGCCCACGCTGGCCTTTCGTTCGCGCATTTCGAGGGCGCGTTCCTGCGCTTCGCCGGCGACCGCGCCGCCGCCGCGCAGTCTGCCCGGCACTTCGCCGAGCGAAGTCTTGAACTCGACCCGCTCGACCCTTTCTGCAACTTAGTGATGGGCCGGGCGGCATGGTTGACCGGCGATCTTGAGGTTGCACTGCCTTGGCTGGATCGAGCCGTGGCGCTCAGCCCCAACTACGCGCAGGGCAAGTATTCCGCCGCCTGGACCCGGACTCTGCTCGGCGACAGCGTGGAGGGCCAAGGCCTTGTTGATGCAGCGATGGGTCTTAGCCCCATTGATCCCCTGCTCTACGGCATGCTGGGCGTCCGGGCCTTTTCGCACATCGTGCTGGATGAGCCCGCGGAAGCCGCGCATTGGGCGGAGCGCGCCGCCCGCGCGCCCCGGGCTCACCCCTTGATCGAGTTGATCGCCTCTGTTGGCCACGGGCTGAACGGCGACATGTCGCGCGCGATGGCGTGGGCGACCTCGGCGCGCACGCGCCAGCCCGGCATCGGCGTTGACGATTTCCTTCAGGCGTTCCCGTTTCGAGGCGCCGAAGCCCGAGACCGGATCAGCCGAACCCTTTGGAGCGTTTTGCCATGACGCCTGCCGGGGAATAGCCGTCCGGAGCGAAGTGGTGGCACAGCGGCTTTGGCGCTCACGAGCGGCCGCGCGACCGCAGCCAAATAGCCCGCGTCGTTCATCGACGAGAGCGGTGGTTACCCGATTACGCGGACCCGGAAAAAACGACCGAGGCCGCGCAGTATCGACATGGCGCGCCATTTTGGGGCGTGGACCGACGTCGGCGCGTTCTCGTGAAGGGTTCAGACGTGACACGCCACCACCCCAAGTGCAGATCTGCTTAGACTGACGAAGCCCTATTGCCGGTAAACCTGTTCCCAATATTTGTCCGAATTAATTGATATTACTAAACTAGTAGTAATATGTTCCCGATGAAATATTCTACCCATCGTTAGGAGAATTTATGAAATACGGTTTTTCCAGCACCTTAATGACAGATTAGGCTATGCGATCGGCAGTAAGACCACCGTTTCACGCTGGCTCAGTCTTATTTCGGCGATCGACAGCGCGAGGCGCTGCGCAAGCTTCGCCTTGACGATAAACTCCTGATCGAGACCGAGCTGGTAAGGGACGGACCTCGATCGGCGTGCAGGGTGAGTTGGCCGGGCGGGACGTCGTGCTTAGCGACCGTTTTGAAATTCCGGTAGCGGGGATTCCGTCAGGCTTTGGGGTATGATTCAAGCACTTGATGTAGACGGAGCCGAGCCGTGGCCGGATGGTCAAGATCGCCAAGAAGACGAAGCGCTACCCGTCTGACCTGACGGACGAGGAGTGGGATCAGATCGCGCCGCTGATGCCGAAGCCCGGTCGTCGTGGGCGCCCGCGTGAGATCGAGTTCCGGGAGGTGGCGCAGCGGTTTTTGTTCCAGACCATCCACGACCTGGCGCTGATGGTCGATCGTGAGCGGGCGGGGCGTGAGGCCAGCCCCTCGGCGGGAGTGATCGACAGCCAGTCGGTCAAGGCTCCGAAAGCCGACACAAGAGGTTACGACGCCGGCAAGAAGATCGTCGGCCGCAAGCGCCACATCGCAGTCGATACCGATGGCCGGCTGCTGACGGTGCACCTGCCGACCGCCGAGATCTGCGACAACGCCGGAGGCCAGGCGGTCCTGGACGGCATCCGCAACCGCTGGCCCTGGGTGAAGCACCCGTTCGCCGACGGCGCCTACGACCGGCTCCAACTCATGGACAAGGCCGCCTATCTCGACTTCGTCATCGAGATCATCAAAAGGTCCGACGACCAGAAGCGCTTCCAGGTTCCGCCCCGTCGCTGGGTGGTCGAGCGCACCTTCGGCTGGATGACCCGCTGGCGGCGCCTTGTGAGCGACTACGACCAGCGCATCGATGTCTCACACGCCGTGATCCTCGTCGCCATGGGCGGCAATCTCATCCGAAGAAACGCTCACCAGTGATTTTCAAAACGGTCTCTGAACTCCTACACTACACCCCCGTCAGCCGCGTTTGCGCAACGGGCGGGTAAGCACCTCTCCCGCTTCCACGAACCCCGTGGCGAGACCGAAGGCTCGCAGATCGCCCGACTGGACCGCCGAATTGAGCAACAGCTCGCCGCAGCCGGCGGAGCGCGCGGCTTGAGAGGCCGCCTTGAGAAGCAGGCGGGCGACGCCGTTGCGACGCCGCGCCGGGTCGACAAGCAGGGCGGAGATCCACGCCACCTTCAGATCGGCCGTGAGGACGGCATGCCAATGCACAACGATCAGACCCGACGGTGGACCCCATTCCTCGGCAATGAACAGAGCGCCGGAGTGACCCTGAATGGCGCTCAAACGCGACGCCAACCGATCCTTGGCGGTGGCCATGCCCGCCGTTCCGAGCAGTTCGGCCAACCCGTCCACGTCGCCGATCTCGGCGGTTCGAATCGAGAGGCCATAGCGGCTCGACACGGCGGTGGAGTCTCCGTAACCCTTGGCGCCAGTCGCGCCCGGTGGCGCATGCTCTAACCCGTTGGCTGGGTGTCGGGCCACGTCCTTTTGTTGGTCGGAGCAGAGAGCAGCGCGGAATGACTTCAGCCGACACCCACACTCAATTCCCCCTGGGCGCTCCGACAAGCGTTTTGTCGGACAAAAAGCGCCTGCAGGCCTTCGCCTTCGGCGGCATGATCGATATTCCGGTCACCTTCTTCCTGAACAACAGAATGCATCTCCGGTCCAACGAACTGGCGGTGTTCAAGCTGTGGATCGGCCTGCCCCTGATCGTGGGCTTTGTGTTCGGCTTCATCCGCGGCGGCGCCGTCGCACCAAGGGGCCGATGAAATGGATACGCTGACATCATCCGTCACCGCGATCATGCGCCGAGCCGCGGAGGTGGCGATCCTGCCCCGCTACCGGTCACTTGAGGCTCATCACGTCCGCGAGAAGGCTGCGGACGACTTCGTGACGATCGCCGATAGCGAAAGCGAGGCCATTCTGGCCGAGGGGCTCGCCGCGCTGCTACCCGACGCGGCCATAGTCGGGGAGGAAGCGGCTCATTCGGACCCAGGCCTGACCCGGAAGTTGGGTGACGCGCTGTGCTGGATCATCGACCCGCTCGACGGCACCAACAACTTCGCGGCGGGCAATCCGCCGTTCGGCATTATCGTCGCTCTGGCCGAGGCCGGTGAGACGATCGCCGGCTGGATCTACAACCCGCTCACCGGCCGCTGTTGCCGCGCCGAGCGCGGCGGGGGCGCGTTCGTCGATGATCAGCTTGTCCATTCGGCCGGCAGCGGACTAGCCAAGCCCGTTGTCGCCATGACGTTCGGACTGATCGAGGCGGAGCGGGCCGCGGCCATGCGAAGCTTTTTCGAGCCGCGCTGCACTTTCGCGGAAAACCCCCGTTGCGCCGCCGAGCAATATGCCCGGATCGGCCTGGGCCAGAACGATATCGCCTTTTTCCACCGCACCTTCGCCTGGGACCATGCGGCCGGCGTGCTTTTCCTCAACGAGGCCGGAGGCAAGGCCGCCCGCTATGACGGCTCTCCCTACCGAACGAACGACGACAAGATCGGATTGCTCGCGGCGTCGACCCCCGCCTTGTGGGATTGGATGAGTGAGTTGCTGAAGATCAGGTGAGCGCGGCGGCGAGGCCTCGGCCATGGCGGCGATGTTGGGCGAGAAGGAAGACCCGGTCACCCTGGCCGATCAGGCGAAATCTTCAACGATCTACGGCTTCCAAGCGCCAGGCACGCTGTCCCGCGTCTTCGCCCAGCCGTCGGCCAGGGCTCGCACCACTGGGGAAGCCACCGCGTAAAGGTTGTCGAGCGCCTGTTGGTTGGCGGGAAGGCCCTCCCTGGCCTGCCGGGCGATCTGATCGGCGGCGGTCATGCCCGGCGGAGCGACGACGTAGTCGCTGCCGGCGCGAAGGATCAGCACGCGGTCCGGGCTGGCCCGCCCCGCGTGACCGAGGAACGTCAGGGCCTGCATGATGCCGGTGTCCTCTTCGGCCGACATGACGAACACGCCCTTGCCGCCGGTCCAATAGGGCACCCAGCGTTCGGCCCACTGGTTGAGGTGCTCGCCATACCAGAACCGAGCCGACATCAGGCCGTCGCCTTCCAGCACGAACGGCGGCAGGGAACCGGGGCCGGTATAGGGCGTCCTGGCCTTGGCCAGGATGGCGTCGTCGGGCAACTTGATGTCCCTGGTCAAGGCGAACGCCCAGTCCACAAGACCGGGATTCATCGCATAGGCCATATTGCCATCGTCGTTCTGGCTTGGCGGCGCCGGGGTCTGATAGGGCGTGGTGCGGCCGTTGGGCAGGATGCCGGTGGGCCAGTCGGCCGGCATGTCGCGGGCGTCGATCTCCTGCGACAGGTCGCCATCGACGACGTAGCGCGCCCAGGCGGTCGATCCGGCCGAGGCGTATTTCGGGTTGGCTCCGGCGGTCCCCGTGACGATCCAATAGGCGTGGCTAAGATCGAAGCGGGGGTCCATGCCCAGGGCGGTGATCGAGGCGGCGGCGCGGGCCGTGGCCATGCCGGTGAGGATCGCCAGGACGTGACGCTCGGGGTCATAGAGCAATGGATGGACGCCGACGGGAAACGGCAGCTGGGTCTTGAACGGCCACTGGTGGCTCCAGGCGTAAAGCTCGCCACTCCGGTCCTTGCCGCCGCGGATCACCTCCCAGGTGGTGACCACCACCACCCGCACCTCGATTGGCGCGTCGGCCGGGGCCGCGTGGGCGGGCGCGGCGACCAGGGCCATCATTGCCGCCGCCACGGTCATCAGAGACCGCCAAAATCGCACCAAACCCTTACCGCTCACAGACATCCCCCGTCGCTCTCGATTGCAATCGTCCGCAGGCCATAACCGCAAACGCCGCCGACGGGGCGCCGAAAGTCCTCCGACGCGGACTTTATCGCCAGGGCGCCTCGCCAAGGGCGAGCGCCGGCTACAGCCGCTTGAGCGCCAAGCGCTGGCCTGATCCTATGCTCCGGCAAAGATCGATTCTGGAGACCCCTGTGAGCATCGAACGCTTTATCCACGACCTGCCAAAATGCGAACTGCACGTTCATATCGAGGGCACGCTGGAGCCGGAGCTGAAATTCAAGCTGGCGGCCCGCAATGGTATCGCCCTGCCCTTCGCCGATCCTGAGGCGATGCGGGCGTCGTACGCGTTTCACGACCTGCCCTCGTTCCTCGCCCTTTATTACGGGGGCATGGACGTGTTGCTGAAGGAGCCGGACTTCTACGATCTGACCATGGCCTACCTCACCAAGGCCCATACTCAGAACGTGCGATACGCCGAGATTTTCTTCGATCCCCAGGCCCATACCGCGCGTGGCGTATCGTTCGACACGGTGATCCGGGGCCTGCGCCGGGCGCAGATCGACGCCGAGAACCAGCTGGGGGTCCGCTCGCAGCTGATCCTGTGCTTCCTGCGCGACCAAAGCGCCGAGTTCGCGATGGCGACCCTGCTGGAATCCCTGCCCTACAGGCAATGGATTGTCGGCGTGGGGCTCGACTCCGACGAGAGGAACAACCCGCCGGCCAAGTTCGCCCAGGTGTTCGCCCGGGCGCGGGAGGAGGGCTATCTGCTGACCATGCATTGCGACGTCAACCAGGAGGACAGCGTCGCCCATATCTGGGACTGCCTGAACCTGATCGGGGTCGATCGTATCGATCACGGGTGTAATGCCCTGGAGGATGCCGCACTGTGCCGGGTGCTGGCCGAGCGCAAGCTGGGCCTGACGATCTGCCCGATCTCCAACACTTTCGTCACCGACGGGCCGCAGACCGACGTGATCGGAAAGATGATGGAGCTTGGCATGCGGGTGACGATCAATTCCGACGATCCCGCCTATTTCGGCGGCTATATCGAGGAGAACCTGGCCCTCGTACAAAGCAGGCTCGGCCTGGGCCGCGAAGGCCTCGCCACCCTCTCCCGCAACGCCTTCGAAGCTGCCTGGCTGCCGCGCGGGGTCAAGGACGGATATCTGGCGATGGTGGACGCCAGCCTCGCCGCGGCCTGATCGAGCCAGCCTCAGCCCTTGGCCAGATAAATGAACCTGAGGATGAAGAGGGCCGACAGGACGAACAGCAGCCAGTCGCCCGCGCGGGCCTTGCCTCGCAGCAGTTTCAGCAGGGCATAGCTGGTGATACCGAACGCCAAGCCGTTGGCGATCGAATAGCTGAGCGGAATAGTGATCATCGTCAGGAATGCGGGGATCGCCACCGACGGGTCGGTCCAGTCGACCTCGGTCAGGGCGCCGATCATCATTGCGCCGACCAGGATCAGGGCCGGGGCCGTGGCCGCCGATGGGATCGCCTGGACCAGGGGCGCGAAGACCAGGGCGACCAGGAACAGGATCCCGACCACCACGCTGGTCAGGCCCGTCCGGCCACCCTCGGCCACGCCCGCGGCGCTCTCGATATAGCTGGTGACGGTGCTGACCCCCGCCACCGCTCCCACCATGGTGGCGGTGGAATCGGCCAGCAGGATGCGGTTCAGGCGCGGGATCGAGCCATCCTCCGCCACCAGCCCCGCCCGCTTGGTCACCGCAACCAAGGTGCCGACATTGTCGAACAGGTCGACGAACAAGAAGACGAAGACGATCTCCACCAGAGTGAGGCCGAGCCCGCCTTTCATGTCCAGGGCGGCGGGGATGTCCAGCTTGAAGGCCGTGGCCGACATCGCCGTCAGGCTGTAGCCGCCCGGCGCTACGTGGGCCAAGCCCATCGCCCAACCGGTCGCGGCGATGGCGACAATGCCGATCAAGAGCGCGCCCTTGACCTTCCAGGCCTGCAGCACGCCGATCAGAATCAGGCCCAGCAGGGACAGCGCGGCCGTCGGCGTGGTCAGGTCGCCCAGCCCCACCGAGGTGGCCGGGTTGGAGACGATGATACCCGCGTCCTTCAGCCCGATGAAGGCGATGAACAGGCCCACCCCCCCGGCCACGGCCGAGAACAGCGACCGGGGAATGGCGGCGACGATCATCTGGCGCACCCCGATCAGGGTCAGGATCATGAACGCCGCGCCGGACAGGAATACGCAGCCGAGCGCGGTCTCCCAGGGCACGTGCATGCCCTTGACCACGGTGTAGGTGAAATAGCTGTTCATCCCCATGCCCGGCGCCAGGGCCAGGGGCGTGTTAGAAAGCAGGCCCATCAGGATGCTGCCGAAGGCGGCGGCCAGACACGTGGCGGCGGCGACGGCGGCGATGGGCATGCCGGCATCGCCCATGATCGAGGGGTTGACCACCACGATATAGGCCATGGTCAGGAAGGTGGTCAGGCCGGCGAACAGCTCGGTGCGGACGCTCGTTCCGTGCGCCTTGAGAGCGAAAAGCCGTTCCAGCATTGCCAAATCCCCGCCCGTGTTGGTTGAGGCTTATATCAGCGCGCGAGCGGCGCCATAGGAAAGGTCGGGTCGGGTAGGCCGGTCTGGGGCGCGCAATGAATTTGGACAGCTTTATCGCCGGCCTGCCCAAGGCCGAGCTTCACATCCACATCGAGGGTAGCCTGGAGCCCGAGATGGCCTTCGCCCTGGCGCGGCGCAACCGGGTGTCGATCCCCTTCCCCACCGTCGAGGCCCTGCGCGAAGCCTATAGTTTTTCGCGCCTGCAGGACTTCCTGGATATCTATTATCAGGGCGCTCAAGTTTTGCTGGCGGAACAGGACTTCCACGACCTGGCCCTGGCCTATTTGGATCGGGCGGCGGCCGACGGCGTGGTTCACGCCGAGATATTCTTCGACCCTCAGACGCACACGGACCGGGGCGTACCGTTCCAGGTCGTGGCCGACGGCCTGCTGGCCGGGATGGCGGCGGCAAAGTCGAAACACGGCGTAACCTCGAAGCTGATCCTGTGTTTCCTGCGCCACCTGTCCGAGGACGAGGCCTTCGCGACCCTGAAGGCCGCCGAGCCCTGGCTGGACCGAATCGCGGGGGTCGGCCTCGACTCCTCGGAGATGGGGCATCCGCCGGAAAACTTCGCCCGGGTGTTCGCCGCCGCCGGCGCTCTGGGCCTGAAACGCGTGGCCCACGCCGGCGAGGAAGGGCCGCCGGCCTATGTGGCTCAGGCCCTGGACCTGCTGCATATCGACCGGCTCGACCACGGCAACCGCGCGCTGGAGGACGGCGCCCTGGTGGCGAGGCTGGCCAGAGACTCCATGACCCTGACCGTCTGTCCGCTATCGAATCACAAGCTATGCGTCGTCGATGACCTCATTGATCACCCGATCGCCCGCATGCTGCGCCTGGGCCTGCGCGCCACGATCAATTCCGACGATCCGGCCTATTTCGGCGGTTATATCAACGCCAACTATCGCGCCGTGGCGGACCTGCTCACCCGGGAAGACCTGGTCACGCTGGCCCGCAACAGCTTCCTCGGCTCATTCCTCGAGCCAGACGACATCGCGCGGCGCGTCGCAACGGTGGACGCCTACGCGGCGCGGGCTAAATAGGCCCATGCCACACGCCAAAACCGCCACGGAAATCGTCGACCGCCTGGAGGCCGAGTATCAGAAGTCGGTTTCCAACCTCAGAAACGACCTCAAGGTTTTCCTGGCCACCCGTTCGGCGCCCGATGCAGCAATCCGGGCAAGCGGCCGCTATGCCTATCCGGAGCTACGCCTGACCTACGTGGCCAAAGGCCCGGCGCCGCGCCTACCCCGGGCCTTCGCCCGGTTCGCCCGGGGGGGCGTCTACACTACCACCATCACCCGCCCGGAGATGTTCCGAGGCTATCTGACCGAGCAGCTGGCGCTATTGCTGGGCGATTTCGAGGTGGGGGTAGAGGTTCTGCGCTCGCACCAGGAGATTCCCTTTCCGTATGTGCTCGACACCTCTATCGACCTCGACATCGATGGCCTGACCGCCGCCGAGATCGGCCAATACTTCCCGGCCACCGAGCTTTCCGCAATCGGCGACGAGATCGCCGACGGCTTATGGTCGGGGGACGTAAGCGACAGCCGCCCGTTGACCCTGTTCGACGGACCCCGCACCGATTTTTCCCTGGCGCGCCTAGCCCACTATACCGGCACGCCAGCCGACCACGTGCAGGCCTATGTGCTGTTCACCAACTATCATCGCTATGTCGATGAGTTCGTGCGCTGGGCCACCGAGGAACTGCGGCGGCCAGGTTCGACCTATCTGGGCCTGTCCTGCGCGGGGGGGGTGCTGGTGACCAAAGACACGCCCGACCTGTCCGACGCGGTGGCGGCCGGCGCCTGGCGCAAACACCAGATGCCCGCCTATCACCTGATGGCGGCGGGCGGGCGAGGTGTCAGCCTGATCAACATCGGGGTCGGCCCCGCCAACGCCAAGACCATCACCGACCATCTGGCCGTGCTGCGGCCGGAGGCGTGGCTGATGATCGGCCACTGCGGCGGCCTGCGGTCCAGCCAGACCATCGGCGACTATGTGCTGGCCCACGCCTATCTGCGCGACGACCATGTGCTGGACGACGTTCTGCCGCCGGAGATCCCGATCCCGCCGATCGCCGAGGTGCAGGTGGCGCTGCAAAGGGCGGCCGAGATCATCACCGGTGAAAGCGGCGACCAGCTCAAACAACGCCTGCGCACCGGCACCATCGTCACCACCGACAACCGCAACTGGGAGCTGCGCTACACCCAC
>JAYTXV010000211.1:0-5315 GCA_043742805.1 Caulobacteraceae bacterium
TGCCATCCTCGGGTGGCCTGGCGGTGCCGATTTCCTTCTTGATGCGCTCGGCGGTGGTTTCACCGATCAGCAGATTATGGTGCCGGCGCATATAACTGATGATCGCCTCATCCATCTTGTCGCCGCCCACCCGCACGCTGCGCGAGTAGACGATACCCGACAGTGACAGCACCGCTACCTCGGTCGTGCCGCCACCGATGTCGACCACCATGGAGCCAGTGGGCTCATGGATCGGCAGGCCGGCTCCGATGGCGGCGGCCATCGGTTCATACATCAGCCCGACCCGACGGGCCGAAGCGTTGAGGCAGGAATCATTGATCGCCCGGCGCTCGACCGCGGTGGCGCCTGACGGCACGCAGACGATCACCTTGGGGTTCACGAAGCCCTGGCGGTTATGCACCTTACGGATGAAGTATTTTATCATCTCCTCGGCGACCTCGAAGTCGGCAATCACGCCGTCCCGCATCGGCCGGATCGCCTCCATGTGCCCCGGCGTGCGGCCCAGCATCATCTTGGCCTCCGCTCCGACGGCGTAGACCGTTTTGCGGCCGCCCGACGTGCGCAACGCCACCACCGACGGTTCGTTCAGCACGATGCCCTTGCCCCGCATATAGACGAGGGTGTTGGCGGTGCCGAGATCGATGGCGATGTCATTGGAGACAACGCCGAACAGGGACGAGAACATTCAGGGCCTGGGCAGGAGGGACGGAGGAAACAGTTAGATAACGACCAATTGGGCTGATTTCACGACCCATCGGGCCTTAGTCACCGCACGCTCCCTCAAAACGCGGCGTTGACGACCATCACGACGGAACATGAAACGAGTGGATATTTCTGCCCCTTCGACCGTAACGATTCAAGAGATTAATCGGGTGTGGGACAGAATGAGAAACCGAGACGGCCAAGCGTGCTCTAGCGCGAGGGGTGATAAGCGCCGCCAGGGCGGCGACGGCCGCCCAAAGCGGCACGGAGGCGATACGGACTACGGCGTCTGGTTTTCTCAGGTAGGCGCGCCAGTATGGGGTGTCGCGGTCCAACCCTGCGAGTTTGGCGGTATCACAGGCTCCCGTGGCGATCGACCACCAGTTACTGGCTCCGGAACAATTACAGAACGTCAATAGGCCAAGACTTCAGAGATCACTCGAGGGCGCCCCACACCCTCGAGAGAGCCGCGTATGAACTCCGGTGGATGAATTAGCGGTATTGGTGTGGCAAGCGCTCACCTCGACCTTGATGCGCGTGACCAGCCTTCGAGAGAGATCGCGCGAGAAATTAATAACTTAGGCGCCGGCCCATTGGGGCGTCGGAGGAAATGCTAGCGCCGTAACATCCCCCCGCGTGGGGTATCCGCAAAGATCGCTTAACCGAACGCAGCCAAGCACACCCCGACCGCAATCTGGGCGAGTACGGCGATTTGCCACGGCGCCATGCGTTCGGCGAACAGCCGTCGTCCGGCCAGGGCGGCGATCGGCATTTCAGCCACGCCCACGGCCCGAACGGGTCCGGCCGGCGACAGGGCGAAGGCCGTGAACCATAGACCCGAGGCCGCCGCGCCGAACAACCCGGCCGGCAGGGATTCGCGCCAGCGCGCCATCACCGTCGCCAGCGCCCCCCGGTCGGTGACGCCCAGCCATGCGGCGAGGCTGGCCGACTGCAACACCTGCACCACCAGTAGTGTCGCCAAGGCGCCGAACACCGGCGCGCCGGGCGCGACGCTCAGGGCAGCCTGCCGAAAAGCATTGGACGACAGGGCGAATCCGGCTCCGGCCACCAGCCCCAGCAGCGCCGCCGACCCGACGTTCTGTCCAGCCAGCTTTCGTGGCCAGCCCAGCGCCACCAGACCGGCGGTGACCAAGGCCAGGCCCAGCCATCTGAGCGGCGACAAGTGTTCACCGAACGCCAGACCCATGACCGCCGCGAGGGGAATTGAGCTTTGCTGGAAGACCGTCCCCAGCGCGAAACTCGACCGGCGCATGGAGACCAGCATAGCGGCGGTGGCGACGATCTGGGCCGCGCCGCCGGCGAGGCAGGCCAACATGAATACACCGTCGAGGCGTAGCCGCACCGGCCCGCCGACCAGCCAAGCCACGCCCAGCAACACACCTGCGAAAGGCAGGCCAAACATGAACCGCACCAAAGTCGCGCCCCATGGCCCGGCGTCGCCCAGCAGCCCGCGTTGGAACGCATTGCGCGCCACCTGCAAGGCGGTGGCGGCCAGGGTGAGTGGGATCCAGATCATGGAGAGACCCTCTATTCCCCCTCTGGGCGAAGTCCGTCCGAAGAGGAAAGAGGCACGTAGCCCAGCTGCTCAGAAGCCGCTGGCGACGATCGGTTCGGGAGCGCTCTTTTCCTTGCGGGCAAACAGGTTGTTCAGGGCGTTCACATAGGCCGTGGCGCTGGCGGTCAAGGTGTCGGTGTCGGCGGCCTGGCCGGTGGCGATACGGCCGTCCTCCTCCAGCCGCACCGAAACCTGCGCCTGTGCGTCGGTGCCCTCGGTGACCGCGTGTACCTGGAACAGGCGCAGCACGGCGCCGTGTGGAACCAGCTGGTGGATGGCGTTGAACACCGCGTCGACCGGTCCGTCGCCGGTGGCCATGGCCGTGCTCTCGGCCCCGTCGATCACCAGGGTGAGATGAGCCTCCTGCGGCCCTTCGGTGCCGGCGATCACGCGCAGGGATTTGACCTGGATGCGGTCGGCGCGGCGGGCCAAGGCGTCGTCGACCAGGGCGATGATGTCGTCGTCGAACACGCTCTTCTTCTTGTCGGCCAGGTCCTTGAACCGGCCAAAGGCTTCGTTGAGGGCGTTCTGGCCTAGATCATAGCCCAGCCCCTTCAGCTTTTCGCGGAACGCGTGGCGCCCGGAATGCTTGCCCATCACCAGGTTGGAGCCGCCCTGCCCCACGTCCTCCGGCTTCATGATCTCATAGGTCTCGGCGTTCTTCAGCATCCCGTCCTGGTGGATGCCGGCCTCGTGAGCAAAGGCGTTCTTGCCGACGATGGCCTTGTTGAACTGCACTGGAAAGCCGGTGATCGCCGAGACGTAGCGGCTGGCGCGGGTGATGTGCTGGGTCTGTATGCCGGTGAAATAGGGCAGCCGGTCGCCGCGCACCTTCAGAGCCATCACCACCTCTTCCAGGGCGGTGTTGCCGGCCCGCTCGCCGATGCCGTTGATCGCCACCTCCACCTGGCGCGCGCCGGCCTGGATCGCCGCGATGCTGTTGGCCACCGCCAGTCCCAGGTCGTTGTGGCAATGGGTGGAGAAGACCACCCCATCCGCCCCCGGCACATTTTCCATCAGATCACGGAACATCTCGGCGTATTCGGTGGGATAGGTGTAGCCGACGGTGTCCGGGATGTTGATCGTGCCCGCCCCGGCGCGGATGGCCGCCTCGACACAGCGGCGCAGCACGTCGCGCTCGGTGCGCGTGGCGTCCTGGGCTGACCACTCCACATCGCCGCACAGGTTGCGGGCGTGGGTGACGGAGGCGTGAATCGCGTTGACCACATCCTCCGGGCTCATCTGGAGGATATAGTCGCGGTGCTGCGGGCTGGTGGAGATGAAGGTGTGAATGCGTCCGCGCTTAGCCGGGCGGATTGCGTCGGCGCAACGCTCGATATCGGCGACACTGGCCCGGGCCAGCCCGCAAACCGTGCTCTCGGTGATAATCTGCGAGATCTTCCGCACGGCTTCGAAATCGCCGTTGGAGGCAATCGGAAAGCCCGCCTCGATCACGTCGACGCGCATGTCTTCTAGGATCTTAGCCAGTTCGATCTTTTCGTCGATCGACATCGAGGCGCCGGGCGACTGTTCGCCATCGCGCATGGTGGTGTCGAACACGATGACTTTTTCGGACGTAGGGATGGCTTCGACGCCGCCGTCATTGGCGGCAACGGGAGCCGCGATCGGGGTCGCGGGGTCGATGATTTCGGTCATTGGGGTGTAGGTCTCTTCACGAATGGGCTGATCAGAAGGGCGAAACGGCTATCCCCTGAACGCCCGGGCCGCGAAGCTTTACGCGAGTCCCAGCGGCGCCCAGGGGCGACTAAGCCCAAAGGTAGCAAGAACCAACATGTCGCGTGGCGTGACCATGACTTTTCGTCTAGCGGCTTAGCCCGTGGCAGACAAGACCCCGAAGGCTCACCCCCTCCGGATCGCGGCTCAGGCGTAGTGGACGTTCGCCAGGGCGTTGACCGATTGAGCGTGGACCATCGGCAGGCTGAGCGCGCCGCGCGCCGAAACGCCCTGACCATCACCGCGAAAGTTCTGCCCTTGTCGTCGTTGCGCCACAGAACGTGAATTTCCGCACGATTTTAACGAATATTGTTTTCGGGATCGGGTGGTCGGTCCGCCGGCTACTTGAGCAATTTGTCCGTCAAGGCGTCCAGGTGGCCCAGCAGGCCATCCGCTCCCCCCGAAGCAACGGGTTGGGCGAAGTCCGAGCGCCGCGTCGTGAGCTGGCTGATCCCGTCATAGTAGACATCGATGACCTTCCATCCGTCGGCCGCCTGGCGCATCCGGTAGACCAGGGCGACGGGCTTGTCGTGGGGCGGCACGAGCTTGGATTGCACGATCTTATCGGAGCCGCGGACCTGGACGTTCGGATCCAGTTCGAACCGTTCGCCGCCGAAGGAATCGAAGTTGTGGGCATAGCTGGCTACCGTCAGGCGCGTGAAAGCGGCGATCAGGGAATCCCGCTGAGCCGCAGTCATGCCGGTCCAGTTCGGGCCCACGGCGAACCGGGTCATGGTCGATAGATCGAAGGCCGCCGCCACGGCGGGACCGAGTTTCCTGGCACGCCCTTTGACCCCAAGCGCGGGACCGGCCTTCATGGCGTCGATTAGGGCGTGGTCGAAGGCGTCGACCCTCGCCGCCGCCGGATCGGCGGGCGCGGCCACGGCGGCGGGCGCAAAAGCCAGCGCCACGGCCGCCAGAATGCCGCCCAGACAGGCGGCCGACAGAGGCTTCAGCGGTTCAACCGAGATTGGAGACTTGCGGTTCTTTGCCATCGGGATCCCGTAAATAGGCGTCGTGGATGGATTTGGCCTTGTCAAAACCATTGCCGCCGAGCGTTGCATGGCGGACGATGTGTTCGCCCCAAGCGGCGCGGGCAAGTGAAAAAGTCTTCATCAAGGGGGATTATACGGATCATGGTTGAACGTCAGCTGAACATCACGACCCGCGACGGCGAGACAACAACCTTCATCTGCCACCCCGAGCGAGGCGGGCCGCATCCGGTGATCCTGTTTTACATGGACGCCCCGGCCATTCGCGAAGAACTGCGCGACATGGCCCGGCGGCTGGCCAGCGTTGGTTA
>JAYTXV010000212.1:0-1646 GCA_043742805.1 Caulobacteraceae bacterium
AAACAGCGGGGGCAGGGCGAGATACAGTTTCCCGGCTCGGACCAGGTCCGGCGTCGTGCGCCAGAAGAAGGTGATCAGTAGTGAGGCGATGTGCGCGCCATCGACGTCGGCGTCGGTCATGATGATGATCCGCTCGTAGCGAAGGTCGTCCTCGCGATAGCGGGCGCCCCCGGCCACACCCAGCGCCAGCAGCAGGTCCGACAGTTCCTTGTTGCCGTGCTGTTTATCGACCGTGGCCGAGGCGACGTTGAGGATCTTGCCGCGTAGGGGCAGGATCGCCTGGGTGCGGCGGTTGCGGGCCTGTTTGGCCGAGCCGCCGGCGCTGTCGCCTTCGACGATGAACAGTTCCGTGCCGTCCGACGCCTGACCCGAACAGTCGGCCAGCTTGCCCGGCAGGCGAAGTTTGCGAGTGGCCGAGGCGCGGGCCACCTCCTTGTCCTTACGCCGTTTCAGCCGCTCCTCGGCTCGCTCCACCACGAAGGCCAACAGGGCGCTGGCGATCTTCGGCTGCGCGGTGAGCCAGTGATCGAAGGGGTCGCGCAGGGCGGCCTCCACCAGGCGCTGCGCGTCGATGGACGACAGCCGCTCCTTGGTCTGGCCCTGGAACTCGGGGTTACGGACAAACACGCTAATCAGGGCGCCTGCCTGGGCAACCACGTCGTCGGCGGTGATCAGGGCGCCCCGTTTGTCATTGGTAAGTTCGGCCCAGGCCTTCAATCCTCGGGTCAAGACCGCGCGTAAACCAGCTTCGTGGGTGCCGCCTTCGGGGGTCGGGACTGTATTGCAATAGGACCGCATGAAGCCGTCGGCCTCGCCGAACCCGGCCGGCGTCCAGGCCACCGCCCACTCCACCGCGCCGGTCTCGCCGGTGCGTTCGATCCGGCCGGCGAACGGTTCGGGGGTGACCGTCTCGATTCCTTCGATGGTTTCGGCCAGATAGTCGGCGAGGCCACCTGGGAACTTGAACGCCGCCTCGGCGGGGGTCTGGTCGAGGATGCGCTCGGGCGCGCAACGCCAGCGGATCTCCACGCCCCGGAATAGATAGGCCTTGGACCGGGCCATGCGGTACAGCCGTGCCGGTCTGAACGCCACCGCGTCGCCGAAGATCGTCGGGTCCGGGCTGAACGTGAGGGCCGTGCCGTGCTTGCGGCTCGGGGCCAGTCGCTCCAGGGCTGACGTGGGTTTGCCGCGTGAATAGGTCTGCCGCCACTCGAAACCATCTTTCCAGACAGTAATATCCAGGGCGTCGGCCAGGGCGTTAACAACCGACACGCCAACGCCGTGCAGGCCGCCAGAGGTTTCATAGGCCTTGCCGGAGAACTTGCCGCCCGAATGCAGAACGGTAAGGATCACCTCCAGAGCGGATTTGCCTGGGAACTTGGGGTGCGGATCGACCGGCATGCCGCGACCATCGTCTTTGACCGTCAGGGAGCCGTCGGCCGCCAGCGTGACCTCGATGAGCTTGGCGTGGCCGGCCACCGCCTCGTCCATCGCATTATCGAGCACCTCGGCGAACAGATGGTGCAGGGCCCGCTCATCAACGCCGCCGATATACATCCCAGGCCGCTTGCGTACGGGCTCCAGGCCCTCAAGCACCTCGATATCCTTGGCGGAATAGCCCGAAGCTGGCGCGCCGGCGGGCGGAG
>JAYTXV010000213.1:0-7988 GCA_043742805.1 Caulobacteraceae bacterium
AGCGAGGCGTCGGCGAGCATCTCGATCGGCTCGGCTCCGGGGATCAGCGGCGACACCTGGACGGCGCCGGGTGACGCCGCGGCCAGCGCCGGCGGCGGCGCGCCATAAATGGCCTCGCTCATGACGGCTCAGCCCCGTTCCCTGGTCCGCTCGAAACCCACCTTCGGGAAACGCTCGGACAGATAGCCGATCTCCCAGGCGGACTTGGCCAGGAACACCGGCTGGCCGTCGATATCCAGGGCCATGGCGGTGCGGTGCTTGCCGGCGAAATCTTCGATGTCTGCCTTGGCGCCGGACAGCCATCGGGCTTCTGAATATGGCGCCGGCTCGAAGACCACATCCAGGGCGTATTCGCCGCCCAACCGGTCGGCCATCACCTCGAACTGCAGCTGGCCTACGGCGCCGACCACGAAGTCGGAGCCCAAGGTGGGGCGGAACAGCTGGGTGACGCCTTCCTCAGCCAGGCCCTCCAAAGCTTTTTTCAGGTGTTTGGCTTTCAGCGGGTCGGTCACCCGCACCCGCCGCAGGATTTCCGGGGCGAAATTCGGTAGCCCGGCGAAGCGCAGCAGGCCGGTCTGGGACAGGCTGTCGCCCACCCGCAGCACGCCATGGTTGGGGATACCGATCACATCCCCGGCGAAGGCTTCCTCGGCCAGCTCCCGGTCGGAGGCGAAGAACAGGATCGGGGCGTTGACGCTCATCTGGCGGCCGGTGTTCTGGACCTTGAGTTTCATGCCCCGGGTGAACCGCCCGCTGGTCATGCGCACGAAGGCGATCCGGTCGCGGTGATTGGGGTCCATATTGGCCTGAATCTTGAAGACGAAGCCCGACACCTCCTCGTCCCCCGGGGCGATATGGGTCTCCTCGCCACCCCGGCGGGCCGACACCAGCTTGGGGGGCGGGGCATAGGCGCCCAGGCCCTCCAGCAACTGGTCGACGCCGAAATGGCGCAGGGCCGAGCCGAACAGGATCGGCGTCATATGGCCTTCCAGGAAGCTACGGGGGTCGAAGGGTTTCGAGGCCTCCTTGACCAGCATGGCGCCTTCGCGGGCTTCTTCTTGTTCCTCGGGGTTCAACAGCGCATCCAAGGCGTTGGAAGAAAGCGGGACCGGCCGAGGCGTTTGGGCCTGCTCGCCCGCAGCCACCCGGTGGAAGGGCAGGAAGGTGTCGTGACGCAGGTCGATCATGCCCTTGAAGCGGTTGCCCGATCCTGCCGGCCAGTAGAGTGGGGCCGGGTCAAGAGCCAGTTTCGAGCCGATTTCGTCGAGGAGGGCGAAGGGGTCCATCGCCTCTCGGTCCATCTTGTTGATGAAAGTGATGATCGGGATATCGCGGAGACGGCAGACCTCGAACAGCTTCAGGGTCTGGGGCTCGATGCCTCGCGCGGCGTCCAGCACCATGATCGCCGCGTCGGCGGCGGTGAGCGTGCGATAGGTGTCTTCCGAGAAGTCCTCGTGGCCGGGGGTGTCGAGCAGATTGAACATCAGGCCGGCGTGGTCGAACGTCATGGCGCTGGCCGAGACCGAGATACCGCGCTCGCGCTCGATTTTCATCCAGTCCGATCTCGTGCGGCGTTGCTCGCCTCGGGCGCGCACTGCGCCGGCCGCGCGGATCGCCCCGCCCGCCAGCAGCAGGTTTTCGGTCAGGGTGGTCTTGCCGGCGTCGGGATGGCTGATGATGGCGAAGGTCCGCCTGCGGGCGGCCTCGGCGGCGGGAGAGTTGGACATGGCCGGGCGATACCCCGCGCGGCGCTGCTAGGCAAATTTCAGTCCCGGCGCGGCGGCTCAGTCGCCTTCCACAGTCTCCGTCAGGAAGCGCCTACCGTCGGCGTCCTCGATCTCCACAACCCAGATGTCCGGGTCAATCCGCGCCGCCCGGGCGACGTAGGCGTCCAGGTCCGCCTCGTTTTCGCTGATCACCGGCCGCATCCATACCGGGGCGCCCTCTCGGCCCGTGGCTTCGGCCCAAAGCCGGACCCCGCCCGTCCGGCGGTTTATGGTCTTGACCAGCACCGCCCCGCCCCGGGCATCACCCTTGCGCACGACGGTGGCGAATGATCCCCCGAGTTCCACGCGGCGGATCAGGGCGTAGACCCAGATATCACTCGATAGCTGCATGGTTCAGATTTCCGGATAGACGGCCAGCCGAACGGTGGCGGTGAAACCACCCTCGGCCAGATCGGCGATCGTAAGCGATCCCCCATGTTCGGAGCATAGCGCGCGGACCAACCTCAGACCGAGCCCCATTGCCTTGAGTGGCGACGCGGCCGCGGAAACGCCGTCGCTGCCGCCCGTGTTCGCCACGGCGAGCCGCAGGTCGCCGCCATCCTTCTCGAGGTCGATGCGAACCTCGCCGTCCTTGGCTGTAAATTTCAGGGCGTTGTCGATCAGATTGATCAGGATCTGGGTCAGGGCTCGGCGGTCCGCCAGGACATCGCCCGGATCGCCTCGGTCGCTAATGCGCAGCCTCACCCCGGCCGTCAGCGCCCTCGGGTTCAGCAGGGTGACAACGTCATCGGCCAGGAGGCGCGGGGCGAGCCGCTCACGCGCGCCTGACCAAACCCCCGCCTCGGCGCGAGCGATGTCGGTCATATCGTTGACCAGGCTCAGCAGGTGCTGGGCTGCGCCGTGGATGATCGCGGCCTGCTGGTCATACGGCGGAGGTAGGGGGCCGAAGGTCTGGCGCCGCATCGCATCGGCATAGCCGATCAGGGCGTTGAGCGGCGTGCGCAGTTCATGCCCGAGCAGAGCGAGCGCCTCGGGGGCCGGAACGGAGCGTGTGTCGGTCACCTCGACAGTATGGAGCGGCGCGGGCCTTGTGGCGAGGTTGTCGCGCCGCGATGTTGCGTGGCCGGGGGATTTAGGCCTAAGGCCCGCCCATGAACGCCTCCGAGGTCCTCCCCACCCCGATCGAGCCCGCCCTGGCCGAACTTGAGGAAGAGTTCGATTTGCTGGGGGACTGGGAAGAGCGCTACCGGTATGTGATCGACCTTGGCCGTGAACTTGCCTCGTTGAACGAGACCGAGCGAACCGAGGCGAACAAGGTCCGCGGATGCGCCAGCCAGGTCTGGCTGGTCACCGAGCATGGCGAGGGCGATATTCTACGTTTCCGCGGTGACTCGGACGCTCACATCGTTAGAGGCCTGATCGCCATTCTGATGCGGCTTTATTCGGGGCGGGCGCGGGGAGAGATTCTCAGCTTCGACGTCAAGGCCGCCCTCGGGCGGCTTGGCCTGAACAGCGCGTTGTCGCAGCAAAGATCGAATGGTTTGTATTCGATGATTGAGCGCATCCAAGCGGATGCGCTCAACTCTATCTGAAGTCTCTGGCTTAGCGGCGCTTGGTGGCTTTTGGCGCCTGACGACCGCCTTGGCCCAAACCCATTTGCTTGGCGAGGTCAGACCGGGCCTTGGCATAGTTGGGCGCCACCATGGGGTAGTCCTTGGCCAAACCCCACTTCGCCCGATAATCCTCGGGGCTGAGATTGTACTTCGTGCGCAGATGGCGCTTCAGTGACTTGAATTTGCGGCCGTCTTCCAGGCAGACAAGAAAATCCGGGGTGATCGACCGGCGAACCGGCACCGCTGGTTCCTTCGGCGCGGCTTCCACGGCGTCCATGCCCGATGCCACTGAAGTAAGCGCGCGGTGCACGCTCTGGATCAAGGCAGGGACTTCCATTGCCGAGAGACTATTGTTCTCCACATAGGACGCGACAATTTCGGCGGTTAAGTCGATGATTTCAGACGGGTCACTCATGATTAACGCTCACTTTCCTCTTTTTACGCACGCAGACGATCGAACTGACGAATCGATGACCCAACGTCTATGGAAATCTGCCAGCAAAAACAAGTCTCCAAGGTAGGCAGAGACGTGAATATGTATAGCTGAGCAGTTATCGTCAGCGAGACGCCATCAACTTTGCCGATGGGTGGTGTTAGCTGAAGTTACGGTCAGTCCAGTTTGGCCAAATGTCTGGCAAATCGGTCGACACGCGATTGGGGTAGGCGGCGGGACGCTTCTCAAGAAACGAAGTGACGCCTTCGCGCGCATCGGCCGAGGCGCCCCTGGCCTGTATGGCCCGGCTGTCGGCCTTGTGCGCCTCCATCGGGTGATCAGCCCCCGCCATCCGCCAGATCATCTGGCGCGTCAGAGCAACCGAGACGGGCGCCGTATTGTCGATGATTTCCCGGGCCAGGGCGCGGGCGTCCGCCAACAGGTCTTCTGGCGCGTGAAGCGAGCGAACCAGGCCCTTATCGAAGGCTTCCTGGGCCGGAAATACGCGGCCTGTGTAACACCATTCGAGGGCGGTCTGGATTCCCACCAATTTGGGCAGGAACCAGGACGAGGCGGCCTCTGGATTGATCCCGCGCCGGGCAAACACGAAACCGAACCGGGCGGTGGTGGAGGCCATGCGGAAATCCATGGCCAACTGCATGGTCACGCCGACGCCTACGGCGGGTCCGTTCACGGCGGCGATCACCGGCTTGAGGCTATCATAGATCCGCAAGGTCAAACGACCCCCGCCATCGCGCTGCACCCCGCCGACGCGGGCCTCGAGCCGGGTAGCTTCGGTCGTGGCCCTGTGGTCGAAAGTCGCGCCGCCGGCGGAAAGATCGGCCCCGGCGCAAAAGGCCCGCCCGGCGCCGGTGACGATGACCGCTTTTACCGCGTCGTCGGCGTCGGTAATGTCGAGAGCGGCGATCATGTCCGCCATCATCCGGCCGGTGAAGGCGTTGAGCTTTTCGGGACGATTGAGGGTGATCGTCGCGATTGCGTCCTCCACGGAATAGAGGATGGTTTCAAATTGCGGCTCTGACATCTGAGGCTCCCTTGTTTCCAGGCGACGGCCACCCGGTGACGCAGCGAAAGTCAAGGCGCGAGAGTGCGGAACCCTTTATTGCAAGGCCAGGGCTGCGACCTGCTCCCTCGTCATCCAGGCCGCCGACAGCCAGTTTCGGAGAGGAAGAGGTCATGGTGCAGGTCGTGGCGCGGCACGTGGCCGATACCTGATCCAGATGGTTTGACGCCCAATGGCCCTATGCGCCATATGACGGCACAAGATCGAAGCAAGGGACGAACTCGTGGCTAAATCCATCCAGGCTGACTACATCGTCGTTGGGGCGGGGTCCGCCGGATGTGTGCTGGCCAATCGCCTTTCAGCCGACGGCAAGTCCAAGGTGATCCTGTTGGAAGCCGGCGGCGACGACCGTCCGACCCGCAATCCCGGCCAGTTCCTGTCCAATCTGATGATCCACGTGCCGGTGGGTTATTCCCAAACCTTGAAGGATCCCAAGGTCAATTGGCTCTATTCGACAGAGCCCGATCCTGGCACGGGCGGCCGTGTCCATCTCTGGCCGCGCGGTAAGGTGCTGGGTGGCTCGTCGTCGATCAACGGCCTGCTCTATATTCGCGGCCAACATGCCGATTATGACGGCTGGCGCCAACTGGGGTGCGAGGGGTGGGGCTGGGACGACGTGCGTCCCTATTTCATGCGCGCCGAACACCAGGAGCGCGGCGCCGATGCCCATCACGCCGTGGGCGGGCCGCTGAATGTGTCCGACGTCACCCAGACCCACGAGGTCTCCGACGCGGTCGTGGAGGCCTGTGTCGAGGCCGGCCTGCCCCGCAACAAAGACGTCAACGGCGCGGAACAGGAGGGTGTCGGCTATTATCAGCTGACCGTGAAGAACGGTCAGAGATGCTCTGCGGCGGTGGCTTATCTGCATCCGGCCATGGGCCGCTCGAACCTGATCGTCGAAACCGGCGCCCTGACCACCCGGGTGATCTTTGAAGGTAAGAGAGCGGTTGGTGTCGAATACCGGCAGGGCGGGCAGCGCAAGATCGTCCGGGCCAATCGCGAGGTGATCCTCTGTGGCGGCGCGATCAACTCGCCGCAGCTGTTGCAGTTGTCGGGCGTCGGTCCCGGCCGGCTGCTGGCCGAGCACGGCATCGCCGTGGTCAGCGACCTGCCGGGCGTGGGGGGCAATCTTCAGGATCACTATGTGATTGGCATGACCTGGCGGCTGAAGGCCGGAGTGGTGTCGGTCAACGAACTCACCAAGGGCGCCCGCTTCGTCGGCGAGACGATGAAATATGTCTTCCAGCGCAAGGGGCTGCTCACGCTATCGGCGGCGCACATCGCCGTGTTCTGCAAGTCCCGGCCAGACCTTGCGGGACCAGACATCCAGTTCCACGTCCTGCCGGCCACGTCCGACGCCAACAAGATGGTCAACGAACAGAAGATGGAACTGGAAGGCCAACCCGGCCTGACCATCGCCCCGTGTCAGGTGCGTCCGGAGAGTCGCGGCCACATCAATATTGTTTCGCCGGACCCGACCATTTATCCGAGCATCGTGCCCAACTATCTTTCCGACCGCCTCGATCAGGAGGTGGCGGTGGCGTCGCTGAAATGGGGCCGCCGGATCGCCGGCCAGGACGCTTTGAAGCCCTATATCGATCACGAGATGATGCCCGGGCCAGCGCTCGACACCGACGAGGCGTTGCTCGCTTACGCCCGGATGGCCGGCTCGACGATCTATCACCCCGTGGGCACCTGCCAGATGGGCCACGGGCCGATGGCCGTGGTGGACCCGGAACTGCGGGTTCGCGGAGTCGAGGGCCTGCGCGTCGTCGACGCTTCGGTGATGCCGCGCCTAGTTTCGGGCAACACCAACGCTCCCACGATCATGATCGCGGAAAAGGCGGCGGATTTGATTCTCGGAAAAGCGCCCGCCGGCGCCCTGGCAGCCTGAACATGCACCCCTCCCGCCACGCCCAAACCCACCCGGATCGCCCCGCCTACATCATGGCCGCGTCCGGAGAGGCGGTGACCTACAAGCAGCTTGACGAGCGTTCGAACCAGGGCGCCCATCTGTTCCGCTCGTTGGGGATCGGGGCCGGCGACGCCATCGCCATCTTCATGGAAAACAGTCCCCGCTATTATGAGATTCTCTGGGCGGCTCAGCGCGCGGGTCTGCGGTTCACCTGTATTTCCTCCAAGCTGACCATCAGCGAGCTTGAGTATATCGTCGCCGACAGCGGCGCGAAGGCCCTGATCGCCGGGGCGGCGGTGGCCGCCGTGGCCTTGGAAGTCGCGCCCCTCATCCCTGGCGTGAAACTGTTCATGACCGAGGGCGCGCAGGGTTCCTACGCCAGTTTCGAGGCCGCGCGCGCGCCGATGTCGGTGACCCCGATCGACGATGAGACCGGCGGCTCCGCCATGCTCTATTCGTCGGGTACGACAGGCCGGCCCAAAGGCGTCAAACGCGCCGCGCTGGTCGGTGATCAGCCCATCGACGGCCCCAGTCCCCTGGCCCAAATCGGTCAGGCCCTGTTCGGTTTCGAGCCGGACATGGTCTATCTCTCGCCGGCGCCGCTTTACCACGCTGCGCCGCTCGGGTGGTCCATGGCCGTGCAGTCCCTGGGCGGCACTGTGGTGATGATGGAACGCTTCGACGCCGAGGCGGCTCTTGGCTACATCGAGCGTTACAAGGTGACCTGCGCCCAGTGGGTGCCGACCCATTTCGTGCGGATGCTCAAGCTTCGGCCCGAGACGCGCGCGAAATATGATCACTCATCCCTGAAGAGCGTTTTCCACGCGGCGGCGCCCTGTCCGGTGCCGGTCAAGGAGGCGATGATCGAATGGTGGGGACCGATAGTCCAGGAATACTACGCCGGCACGGAGGGTAATGGCTTCTGCGCCATCACCGCGACCGAGTGGTTGAACAAGAAAGGCTCCGTGGGCCGCGGCCTGACCGCCGAACTGAAGATCTGCGACGAGAACGGCGACGTGGTCGCTCCGCGGACTGAAGGTACGATCTATTTCGCCGGCGGCGGCGAATTCGAATACCATAATGATCCCGCCAAGACCGCCGAGAGCCGCCACAAGAACGGCTGGACGACCCTGGGCGACGTTGGGTGGATGGATGAAGACGGCTATCTGTTCCTCACCGACCGCAAGAGCTTCATGATCATCTCGGGCGGGGTCAA